>DAOMHE010000066.1:0-12256 GCA_035430785.1 Spirochaetota bacterium
ACTGAGTGAAGTTTACCGATGAAGTTGTTTCATTCTCAATAGTCTGCTCAGGTTTCATTCCTGGCATTTGGTAGTAAGTTCCAAGGTATATATTCGCTATTTCGATATAGTCTGCGATATTTTCGGGATCAGAAATTTGAATACGCCAGAATGCGAAAGTTTTTTCAGAAAAATTTAAAATAAGCTGATATTCATCCCACGGTATTTCTGCTGAAAATTCGGGATTGTCCCATGTGTCAGAATTGTTTCCCTGAATTCTAATCGTTGCTGATGAAGTAATATTATGATTCAGAATCGAAACATAACTTGCTTTAAAATATCCTCCGGAAATCTTGATCCATTGATTAGAAATGGCAGTTGTCCTGAAGACTCTTGATAGTCGCTGATCCTGCAAATTCGAAAGCGGCTGATATATGCTTTCCGATGATACAGAGATTATTGTTCCTGCGCGTGTGATGATGTTATCATGCAGCCATCTCATGCGTAAATACCCCGCTGATGAAATCTAAGATTTCCGTTTTCACTTCCGCGTCTAAGAACTGTTCCAAGCCAGTTGCCGATTTTCTCTTCTCCGAAAAAGACATCTCCTTCGATCTTATATCCTGATAGATCTGCAGGCGCGCTTGAATTTACAGAAGAACTTCCGCTTGTTGTTGTTCCGGTTTTTTGAAGCTTGAGAGAAAGAGCATTGAGCAATCTGTCAGCAAATAGATCAATCGCCGCGATGCCCTGCGTTGAAGTGAGAGGTACCGCAAGTTCTTTGCCCTTCTCTCCGAAAATCGACGGACGATCAGCAACACCGCCCTCTGCATATTCGGGCAATGGAGCGTCATTTATCATCTTCAATTTCGCAAGACCGAGAGCAGTTGCTGCAGCTGCAGCTGCAGCTCCAAGAGCAGGACCAACTACAGGAATTTTACTCATAGCGAAGAAAGCATTATATGCCGCAGTCGGGATGTTTATTGCGGTTTCAAATAGATTCACTTTCTTTTGAATCTCTGCTGCTTCACGCTGAAGTTTGCGTTTCTTTTTTTCTGCTGCGGCTTCTAATTTCTCTTTATCCGCCTGAGCTTTTTTATCTATCTCTTCTTGCTTCTTATTTTTAGTTTTTGAATCTATAATTTCTTTATCAAGTGCTGCCTTTTGCGCGGCAGTCTGTTTGTCTATTGCATCAAGCTGTTTATTGAGCTTCCGGTCAATGTTCTCGCATTCCGCATCAACGTATGCGGAGAAGATATCAGCAAAACCGGAAAGGAGATCACCGACCGCAGAAGCGCGGGATGTCCACATATCGATTTCATCTTTGATCATTTGTTCAGTGCGTTTGTTTTTCTCGTCAGCTAGTTCTTTTGTACGCTGAACTACGTATTTATTAAATTCATCTTGAGATATTATTTGCGCGTCAAGTCCGCTCTGAACTGTATCAATATCTTTTGCGAACTGTTCATCGAGAGCGGCGTTCTCATCTTTGATATACTTCGCCATTATCTTCTTGAGATTCTGGTGATGCTGTTCCGCCTGCATTTGCTCAAGCTGTTGTTTTTCTGTTTTGGTAACTTCTTTTTTCTTCAAAGCAGCTTCAAGGTCTTTCTGCTTTTCAGCATATGCCAAGTTTTCGAGTTCGATTTCATTCTTATTATACTCTCCGAGAAGTTTGAGCCATTTTTCTCTTTCGGATGCTTTTGTTTCACTCGACGTATCAAAATTGCCGGAAAAATTATTCTTTTTTTCTTCAGCGTCATTTACCGCATCAATAGCCTTAATCTGCTTATCCATTTCGGCTACTCTTGCTCTTGTTTGTTCGGTAAAAGCTTTTGCATCGGCATACGCTGCTTCAACTTGTCTTTTACGCATATCCGCCCATGTCTTATTATTCATTTGCAATTCTAGATTATAGTCAAAAGCCAATAGCTTACTATGTGCCAACATTTCATTTACTTGAGCTTGATATAGCAGACCTCTTGCCTGTACTGCATTTTTCTCAATAAGCGCTTTTGTTTGCTCTCTTTCTTCAGCTGTTTGTTTGGAAAGTTCTTTAGTTGTAAGTTTCAATACTGCATTTAATTTATCCTGTTCGTCTCTTGCTTTCCGCCCTGCCTTATAAAACTTAACAAGAGCACCAACCGCAAGCAATAGCCCTGAAATTAGCAATCCAATCGGATTTGCTTTAATGGCCGCTCCGAGTCCTTTCGTCGCTATCGTTGCAGCTATAGTCGCAATCTTATACGCAACAAGGGCGAGTCCTGAAGCATTAGCAGCAATCGCCTGACCGGCAAGACCGGCAGAAACTGCAGCCTGAATAATCACAAATGCACGATAAACGAGAATCAGTTTCGATATCAGCATCAACAACGGTCCAATCGCAGCGACAGCAAGAGCTAATCCGACAACCCATTTGCGAGTTGATTCATCCGAACTCTGAAGCCACAGATTAAATTCTTTCATCGCTTCAATCGCAGGAGCGAGAAATTGCAAAACAACCTGACCGCCGACTTCAAGAGTATCTCCGAGAATGTTCTTGAGCTGCAGAAGTTTTCCGTAGTCTCCTTCGGCTTCTGCAGTTGCCTGAGAAAATCCCTGAGCAACTGCCCTCTGATATATCGCAAGTTTTTCGCTTTCAGTCGCCGCGCTTTTTATTGCCGGGATAGTTCTTCCAAGAGCGGTGAAATTTCCTTCCTGAGCGTTCGCAACAAGCTTCATTGCCTGATTAAGGTCAAGACCATAGGCCTTACTTAATCCTATCGCGTTCTTTGTAGCTTCTTTGATGTCGCCTGCAGCAATCCCCATCGAAAGCCCCATCTGCATCGCAGATTCAACAACTTCGTCACCGATAGTGGTAAGCCCCTGCAATTCGGATGCATACGATGTCAAAGTTTTCATCTGCGCAGCACTATATTGACCGCTTGCCTGCAGTGCTGCTTTAAGTTTGTTGTCCGCCTGCTCCTGTTCTCCGAATGCTTTAGCTGCAAGACCGCCGAGCGCCATAATCGGCGCTGTGACGTACAGAGAGAAATCTTTGCCGAGTTTATTGAAAGAATCAGAAGCACGTGAAAGCTTCGAAGCCATCTGATCAACATCTTTTCCGAGTCCGGTGACTTTGCGCGATGCTTCGATAAATGACTTATTGAATTCATCAATCATCGCTGTAAGCTTAATGTTTACTTCTGTCATCGTCGCCATGCGTCACCTCCCTAAAATTTGTAATCTTCCGGATCCGGAGCTTTCTCTGCTTCTGCGGAGAGTTTTGGTTTATCGTCCTTAAACTCTCCTGTCTTGATTTCAATCGCTCGATTCGATAAAATGATCCCTTCCTGAAATGAAATTTCTCTCAACAATTGCCTATATCCGATTCCGGGAAAGGTGTTCATTATTACAGCAATCATACGCGACCATGTGTGCTTGCTACTTACGGTTTCTTTTCCGGCGTCACCATTCCTGCTATTTCCGAGAACAGATTCATCTGCTTCAGGTAGTCCATGATCGGAGTGATCATTTTCATCAGTATGACGACCAAGCGAGGCAAAGAAACGTTACGCATTATCCACTCTTCGTTGATCGACTTATCCTGAGCGCTGAAAATCAAAGCTGTAAGTTTCAAAACAAGTTTTGCCGTTTCACGACTGACTTTTCGCTTTTTGAAAATCTCAGCGATTTCTTCAGCGTGTTCGCAAATATACATTCCGGCATCGAGCGGAACGAATATATTAAAAGAGTGAACATTTCCGGATTTATCCTTGAACCGAATAATACCGTCTTCGGGAAGCAGTTCGTCAAGGTCGGTCACTTTGCTGATTTCTTCGCTCATGCAGACCTCTGTTCAATTCCGTAAATGAAACCGTTGCCTGTAACGGAATCGAGATGATAATCAGGATCCTGTTTCGCAATGATCTCGATAGGCATCTTGATTCTGCGGTCGGTATCGTCATCTTTCGGATAAGAATACTTCTTTCCGGCTTTTATTTTGCATTTGTAAAAAGTGATTCGGTGTCTTGCTCCGGCATTTTTAGTTGTGATTCTGACTTTGAACCACGGAAGAATAGACCGCGAACCGGACTGAACGAGAACAGATGCTGCAGGAGTGTAATTATAAGTGAGACTGATTTCCTTGGTCGGATCATAGCTTCCGCCCGCCTGAAAAATTACTCCGTGATAGCCTTTCGCGTCTGTGAAACGGATGTAATCAGTGCCTTCATCAAGATCAGAAGTTCCGCATTCGAAATCAGTGATTGTCTGCTCTGTTCCGTCTGCATTTTCATTCGCAATGTAATAAAGCTTGTCCGCTTCGGTTGTATTTGCAGCAAACGTCTGAATCGCTCCAGTCACAGCTGTTCCGGGAGTGACTGTCTTCTTGTCGAAATCTCCGCGAAGTTTGTCCCATGTGAGAGACTTGAGAGCTTCGTGCAGATTCGCTTTAATCGAAGCTTCCTGCTTAGATACAACTTCATCTGCATCTGCATTATCGTTTTCTTCCTTAGAGACTTCCATAGTCTCATCAAATTCAAGGCCGGATAGAGCCCCTGCATCATGCCAAGAATCTTCGCCTTCTGTTCCATATTCACCTATCTCTACTTTACCGCCGCCTCGCAGTATATCTGCAGGATTGCAGACGGTAGTCTGAAATTCAGCCATCGTTCCTCCTTATTCCGTCCATTTCGGACAGTAGTAATAAACATAAATTGTAATGATTGTTCCGGCCTGCCTTTTAAGCTCAAAATTGAAATCCGTGAAATCATCCTCGTATTCAATCTTGTCGATCAGAGCAGACTGTGTTTCTCCGATTGCCCGGAGAATATCCGATCTAATTTTTCTGATTTGCTCTTTGCATTCTTTTCCGTTTGTCACGGTTGAAATGTTCAGAGTGAGTTTCTTGTATTCGGAATCTTCATCAGTATTATCATTCCATTCTGCAGGCTTAACCTTGACGCAGTTTGGATCTTCGATATTGATGAAATCAGGATCATCTTCAGCAACATTCAAAGAGTTCCATTCAGTCACTTTAAGACCGGCATCAGTCAGATAACCGTTTGCCGTTGCAATCTTTTTGAATGAATCTTTAAATGCTGTTATGATGTCCTGTCTTATCATTCCGGTTCGTCCTCCGAAAGAAAAACGAGAGAAAGACCTGTGCCGTCAGACTGAGGTTTTCTTTCTATGAAATAATCTTTTCCGCGAACGGAAATCTTTTCGCCTTTGACTGCCGAATCGATTTGGGAACTGAGGCACGTTGCGACAATCTCGGAAGAATCAATCTTTCTGCCGGCCTGCTCTTCTCCCCACTTGCGGTCAAAAATCAATTCAATCGGAACTGATTCGCCGGTTGTCGGAAAGTATCTGGCATCCTTCTCGCCGAAATCATGAAACATCCATTTGAGATCAGCAGCGCCGTACATTATTCTTCTCCGTAAACGGGATTTCCATCGGCATCGATAACCGCTTTGCCGTCCGCATCGAGCTTCAAAAATTCGTAAACGATCTGACCTTTCACTTTCTCCGGTCTTCCGTCTTCTCCGAGCTTTTCGCGCTTGAGAGGATAATTAGAATCAGCAACCGTTGAAGACTTTGCATTCTTTGTATCTTCTGCTAGACCGGCAGAAATCAGAGACTTCGCCTGCGCGTCCGTAAGCTCAACAGTTTTGCCTTCACAAAGGACATCGTTGTTGAATCCGTTTATTGTTTTTAATATTTTAACTACCATACAAACTCCTTATGGCGGGCTTTACGCCCGCCGTTGGTTATATCGTTACCATGTCCTTGATTACTGCGAATGATTCAGTTCTGCGAAGAGCTATATCAACATCCTGAAGTGCAATGACTCTGATTCCGCCTGCAAGAGAGTTGACAGAAGTATCGACATTAAGGTCGAGGATTCCCCACTCACCGATAATAAGATCAGACCAGTTACCGAAAATGATCGCGGAAAGGTTAGGTGTTTCATGTCCCCCCTTTGTGAGATTGCCCGGAACCTGATTCGAGGCAATTGCTCTATATCCATTGAGCATTCCTTCGCCGTTCATTCCGTTCTGCCAAAGCATCAGGCCGCTTCCGGCATCGATCTTTGTTGTTTTGAGTTTTCCACGGCCTGCAGCGTTTGTTATATAAACAAGATTGCCGATGTCTGCATTTGCAGCAGCGACCTTGCTCTCAAGCTCAACGATTTTTTCATGAGTCGGAACATCCCCATTAGCTCCAAGCGCAACAACATTCACTCCGGAAGTATAAAGCACTCCAACGGGATTATCTCCGCCGGTTGCTCCTGCAAGAGCAGCTTTGTCAATGCCGAGAGCAATGTCTTCAGCAAGAAGTTTGCGGACATACTGCTCAACCCCGATCGAAGCCTGCTTGAGAAGTCCGCGTCCGATGTCTGTGAACACTCCGATTGTTTTCGGAGTCAAAGAGATTTTGCCTGTTGAGGCTTCACTCTCTGTACTCAGAGCTCCATTGCGTGGAACCCAATATGTATTGAGACCACCTGTCGCTTTCGGAATATCTACATTACCGACAAGTCCTGAAAGAACAGTTGCACCAGCCTGTTTAACAACAAGTCTGTTGCGTAGAAGTTCGATGAAAGATTCTGATTTCAGCTCAGTGCCGATGAGAGCGCCGCCTTTTGCAGCAGTCGAACCGTCAAAATCACGCTGATTCTGAACATCAAGCGGAACGAATACTCCCATCGCCGTACGTCCAAGACGTTTTCCGATTTCTTCTGAGCATTCGCGCTCTAATTCTGCACCCTTCCAGTCTTTGCTTGCAAGAGCATTGAGCGCTCGCATGAAAGAGTATTCTCTTTTCTCGTTATCAGAAAGACCGAGATCAGATGCAGGCTTCTGAGTCTGCAAAGGCTTAGCGTTTCTCGCTGAGATTTTCTCAATCGCAATCTTTCTGAATTCATCAACAGATTTTCCATCTTCGATAAAGCTTCTTGCTTCATCGGAAAGTCCGTACTGCTGACCCATAGCGTTAATTTCGCTGACTCTAATTCTCTCATCCTTCTGAGCCTGCATTCTGATTTCGTTTTCGTTGACTACTACTGCAGGCTCTTTCTGAGTCTGCTGATTTGTGTCCGGCATTTTTGCCCCCCTTTTTTCAATTATTATTTCGTTTTCTACTCCGTGTTCGGAGCGGCCTATCCCGACAGTAATATCTGCCGGAGCGGAAACGCTCGATATCTCGTAAGGCTCCCAATCGACAGCCCGATACTTTTCGTTTCCTTCTTTCTCTTCTTCGAGCACGATCTTATGCACCCGGTAACCAACCGAGACATTGACACGTATCCCGTCGCATATATCTCTATAGATTTCCTCTGCGAGTGATGAGCTTCCGACTCTCACTACCGCGCGCCCTTTGCGCGTCGCAGGATCAATCCAAGCTTTCTCTATTACTCCAATCTGTCTCTTGAGGTCGTGCATATCGAGGAACGGAGCCTTAGAATTTATTCGAGACAAACGAACTGCCCCTTCCGAATGATCAAGAATCTCTATCCCGTACCATGCAGGACACTCGGCTTCTGAGCTGAATGACAATTCAATTGTCCGCTTCTCTTTGTCGATGTTAACGTCTTCAACTGCAATACTGCGGTACATCATTCCGCTTTTCATTTTATCAGGCATCTTCGCCTCCTTCGGTTTTGCTGTTTTTGTTTTTCGGATTATCGAAAACGAGAGGTGATGTCGGCAAAGGTTCGAGAGTTAATCCATATTCTTTTATGAGCGCTTTTTCACGTTTGAGAGTTTCGAGTGTTTCGAGTAAATCTCGACCCGATTCTGCAAGAATGTCAGAAAGTGTTGTGAAACCACACGCGAGAGCCTGCTTGTTTGCTTCGACATCTTTGAGAGGATCGACCCACTGCCAACGACGTCCGAAAAACTGCGGTGCATTAAATTTATCAAATTTATTGAAAGGGAGTTTTACCGCTCCTGTAAGAAGTGCCATTTTGAGCCAACGCTCGAAAATCTTTTCGGCTAAATTCTCAATTCTATTCTGCTGAATAACTTTATAGAAATCTCTTTCTTCAAGAAGACCTGTGCGGCTTGATGTATAGTTTACATTTTCAAGATCACTTCCAAGTGTCGGATAACTTATGCCAAGACCGGAAGCAATGCCTTTGAGCATTTCTTTGTTGAACTGCCCAAAATTGCCATTCGGATGTGTCGGATCAAGCAACTTGGCAGTATATCCTTCCGGTGAAATTCCGACCATACCAGGCTCAAGTTCTTCAATAAATTCGCCTTCATCATTTTTCTGTCCATGAAATTCGCTGTCATAACCCTGTTGACGTTCATAGATCATTGTCTTTGACGCGCCCATTCGTGCAGCGACAACTTCCGCTTCTGCGTAACCGTTAAGATTATGCAGTTTCATTATTGCAGATGCAATCGGCGGATATCCGCGTCCCTGATTCGCGCGGTCAGGTGAGAAAGAATGAATTATATTTTCTGCTGAAATTACTTCATGCTTCGAATGATATCTGTATTCGTTGTCATCCTGCGAAGGTTTAAAATAATAACGAACCGGACGCAACCATTCATCATATTCAATCCCCATACGGACAATATTCCCATTCGGACGAGTATCATTGTATTGATCATCGAGTAAAGATGCATCAATCGGCTGTAGAGCGAAACCCCACGCATTGTCATATCCGTCAACGATGCGGATGATTGATTCTCCATCAACTGAGAGTGAATGAACATCAAGACGGTATATGTCAACGAGAGAAAGTCTACCGTCGGTTGATGCTTTCTTCCCCCATTTCCGCCATTGTTCTTCTATTATTTTATTCGCATATTCATCAAGTTTTCCGTTCGGGTCTTTCGCGCGATTTTGCAGAGAGTATCCATTCACGCCGACAATATGATTCTTCATCAGATTAACATATCTGCGGACATAATCATTATTGAGCGCAAGCTGACGGGCTTTAGCACGGAGCGGAGCGAGCTGTCCTTTCAGCAGTTTATTGATTGATTCATATTCTCCTTTTAACGAAGAAAGCAGTCTGTGATTCTGTGCGGCAGTAAATCCACGAACATACGCAGAGCGAACCGCAGAAGAAATATCTGCGTTCGTTTTACGTGTGAATATGTTGCGAATTATATTCTTCACATTCTCACCTTAATGCAGTTACCGATGGCAACGCCTTCAGCGAGATTGTTTGCAATTTTTTCGGAACGGATCTGAGCTTTAAGATTTGAACTAAGCACAAGTAGATCCGGAATCGGAATCTTTGATATTGAGCGTCCGGCGATTGTATAACTGAGCTGATCAGAAGTTGCACGGTTTTGAATTGTAGCTTCAACAGCTTCGAGAGCTTTTTCAGCCCATGACAGAACATTTATTTTGCCAGAATAATCAGGAAGAATATTGACTTCTCCTGATTCAATCAGTTCCCGTTCATCTGTTTTCTCTGCGGATATAAAATAAGCATAGCGGCCAGAAGTCCAAGTCGCAGTTTGCGCAGGCGTTTGAAGAAAATTAAGTGTCTGATTTTCTTCGTCTGCGGTTCCGGTAATGTTGATGTCTGTTTTTCCACGAAGAGAAAGACGGAATATCCAACCCTCAGCAACAAGATATTTGCTGTTCGGTATTGAAAATCTGAAAGTGTCTCCTGCCTGAATGTCCTTCATTTTCCCCGCAAAAAATAAAAAGGGCTGATGTAGAGATAAGAAGAAATTCTTGTTTCTGCATCAGCCCTTGACTCTTCGGGGTGATGCCGCTGCAAGTTTCCTCGCTTGAGTAGCAGTCTGCATCAGCAGAATTTTGTCATGTCGATGAACATCTATTCAGATTAATTGAGTTTCGTCAATTAATTTTATGAATTTTATTTCACCAATTCTTTCCCCAACCACTTCCACGCTTACGCGAACGAGGCTTTTTATCAGGAATCAGCATTTCATTCGTGTTTTGAGCAGGGAGATTCTTCAGTTTCTCCCGTGTTTTCTGCTGATTTTCAAGTAATGCGCCGATGTTCGGATTCAATATTTCATAAGCTGCAAGATTATAAACGAAAATATCAAGTGCTTCGTTGCGGATTCCGGAAGATTTTTTCACCCATTCGCGATATTGAACGCCCTTTCTATATCGCAGAACACACTTTTCAGAGGTCAACTGCTTAACAAATTCAGCATCAAAACATGGTTTTTTCGGAATGTGGACATAAGAAGGTCCCGGAGTTTCATTTTTAAGACGGGCGTGAATGATTTCTTTGGCTGTGTCTGTTCCGACAGTGAAAAGTTTAACTTTCCCTTTGTTTTTCAATGAAGGTCTTGAGATAAGAGGCTTTCCGGGAGTGTTCGCTCCCTTAATTGCAAAAATTCTTCGAGACTGATTCCGCTTTGTAAAAAAATAAACTTCGTTAGTAAAATGCCCTCCGGAGTCAATGCAAGTGCAAGCAATATGATGAACGTCTCCTGCAGCAGATTCAAACGACGAATCAAGATACTGAGAAAGTTCATTCCAAACAGCTGTCTTTTCAGGATCACCATGGAAAACCCTGTAATCTATCCAATAAGTTTCTTTATCCGGACCATAACCGATAACACCGCACTCAAGGCGATCGTCCTGTGTATCAACTGCTGCAGTAAGGAAAAGAACATTATCAGGAACAGGCGCGGATCCATAATCTTCAAGACGTTTAAGAAGCGAATCTTCGGGTATTTCTTCGCCTGCGTCGTCTTCCCACGTTTGACCGAGCCAAGTATTTACAAATGTTTTAAGCTTTTTAGGATCGTTTTTACATTCAGTGAACTCTTTAGCAATGTGAGCCCAAGTAGAATTCGGGGAAAAAGAATATGCCGACCATATAAAAAATCCTGCATGTCCCGTAAATTCTCCCTCAGATATCCATTCTCCATTCTCAATCATCCATCTTTGATGCTTGAAATCGATTGGTTTCCTGCAATGAACGCAGATAAAAACCGGTTTCTGAACAGTTCCCATATTTGAGAAATCAAGATTTGCAAATTCAAGTTTCTGTTTTTTCTGACAATGAGGACAGGGAACATGATAATAGCTCATGTCTGATGTTTCAAACGAACTTTCAACTCGAGACATTCCTTTTATTGTCGGAGTTGATCCCACAACTATTTTCTTATTCCAGAAATAATCCGCACGGCGTGAACCAAGCTGAATCTGATCACCTTCCTGCCCTGCGGTCGGCGGATATCCGTCAACCTCATCAAATATTACAATTCGTGCAGAAATACGTCTGAAACCGCGTGCGCTGTTCGCACCTGTCATCATTAGTGTCATTCCAGGGAACTGCTTTCGAAGAATTGTATTCTTTTTGTCTTTTGCTTTAGCTTCCGGAGCAAGGTCGATTAAGCAGGGTGTATCTCTCAGCATCGGTTCAATCTCGTCTTTAGAGTGCCCCTGTGCGTCTTCAATTGTCGGCTGAACTATAAGGATATTGCAAGGGTCATTATGAATATGATATCCACATAGATGATTTAATATCTTAGTATATCCGACTCGAGCGGACTTCATGACGGTTACTTTCTCGACACGCGGATCAGTGAGCGCGTCCATTATTCCTTTTTGGTAAGGAATTGTCTGCCATTTGCCTGGCTGAGCAGATGATTCAGGCGATAAATAAGCATATTGATCCGCCCATTCACTCAATGATAATTTTGGAGGAGGAGCCCACAACTTTAATGTCTTAAGTAAAAGAAATTTGACTGCTGTATTATATAACATCAGTTATCTGCCTTTTCTTTGTCTGCTTCACGAGCGTATCTTTCAGACAAATTATCTTCACTCATATCTTTCAGCACTTCTCGTATCAATTTTTCAATAACAGTAAATACTTCCATATCGATGTCCGGTCGTTTTGTTTTGACAGCGCTAGGAAGTCCGAGCAGTTTTGTCCGTGCGGCTGTTATTACCTGAGCCCAAACTGTTCCGACAACGTTCACCGGAATCAATTCACCTCGTTTTTTCTCAAGATCAATTTGAGCAAGATCGCCCTTAAGTTTAAGAAGTCGCGTTTCTTCATCCAGTTTTGTTCCGATTGACTGTTTCTCTTTCAGATTGTTTACCTGATAAGCAATAAACCTCTGAACTGAGGAAACAAGATTGAAACGACCTCTTCCGAGCTTTTCCAACTCCTTTTCGTTTACGAGCTGTTGGATTCTGCGGTCTGATATCCCAAGAATTTCAGCCAATTCGATAGTTGAGACTGTCTGTTCTTTTATCGAATTCATTCCGAAACCGAACCGACCTTTTCAGACTGGTGTCTACCTACAAACTGCGGTCGTCGCGCACC
>DAOMHE010000067.1:0-12197 GCA_035430785.1 Spirochaetota bacterium
AAAATTACACATGGAGAACTTGCGGGATTAATTGAAGTCAGAGATAAAATACTAAGGGATAATATTAACAGCGTCAATTCATTAGCTGTAAACATAATGGATCTGACTAATGAAATTCACCGTGACGGTTTCGGGAAGAACGGTGAAACAAATATAAATTTCTTCAAAGAGATTATGGTTAGCGATAATGTAGAAGGAAATCATGACCTCAATAATGACGGAGTTTATGATGTGTCTGCTGTTTTTAAAGTTGCCGGAGCAAATAAAGTGGATGCTTCCGCGGCAATAGGAATTACAGGAACTCTTACTTTTGTTTCTAATGATGAAATTGAAGGTGAAATTCAGATCAGTTACGCTGCAACAGACAGCATCTATGATGTTATGAAAAAAATCAATGACGGTCATTTTGGTGTAAATGCATATATTGATCACAACAGTCATCTGGCATTGAAGGCAACAACTGCGAAAGACAGCGATAAAAAGAATTTTATGATACGTCATATAGAAGATTCCGGTCAGCTTTTCGTAGGTCTAGCCGGAATACTTAAGCAAACCGGTGCAGCCGGATCTTTTGATTACAGGCGTATCAATGATATTGCAAAGCTTTTGCCGGACAGAGAACATGTCACTATTACACCGCAGTACAATCCTGCTGCATATATGGCTGTCTCTACGGATATATTGAAAGATATTGATAAGATTGCTGCGGCACAGGGAAAAGACATCGGCGGAACCGGAGATTTTAATAAAGGCAATAATATAGGTGACGGAAGTAATTCACTTAGGATTGCAAATTTACGGCATAAACCGGCAATGGTTGATTCTAATTCTACTTTCAATGATTTCTATATTTCATTAGTAGCCAAAATAGGAAGTCAGGGTTCGGAGTCCGAAGACAGGGTGAAAAATCAGGAGACACTTCTTGCGAATCTGAATAATCTCAGAAAATCAGTTTCGGGAGTCAGCCTTGATGAAGAAATGAGTAATATGGTTCAGTTTCAGCATGCATATAATGCAAATGCAAGAATGATCAGCACTTTTGATAAAATGCTCGAAACCATTATCAGACTTGGAGCGTAATTATGAATAGAATTACAAATCAGATGATAAATCAGAACATGACTTTTAATCTAAAGCGTCATCAGTATGAGATGGATAAAATAAACAATTCACTAGCCACAGGAAAGAATGTCCGTGTTCCGCGTGATAATCCGATCAATGCAACAAATCAGATGCTATACAGAACTAATCTTACAGAAGTAAATCAGTTCATTAAAAATATTGATGAGAGTAAATCGTATCTCGATCAGGCTGATTCAACACTCCAGTCTGTAACGAGAATTTTTCAGCGCTTAAGGGTTCTTGCTGTCCAGGGCGCAAACGGTATTTATACGAACTTTGAATTAAAAGAAGCTATGGCTACAGAAATAAATCAGCTTCTTGAGGAGCTCGTTGCCGTTGCCAATTCGAAAGACGGTGCAGGAAGATCTTTATTCGGCGGATATATGACTGGTGATGATAAAAATCCGAATCCGTTTCTTTCCATTTATCAGACTCTGACTGCCGGAAACCAGGGTGATGCCATGACTGGCGTAGAATACCGCGGAGATATCGGACGGCTGACAAGAGAAGTATCAAAGGGTGAATATGTTGATATAGGAATACCCGGAAATCAGGTTTTCTGGGCGACTAATCAGGTTCTGACTTCAAATAAGGATGCGACAACTTATTCGTCAGATACAGATCAGGCGATTAAAATTGACGGTGTTGAAATTAAAATTAGTGCCGGAGATAATCTTGATATCATAATTGATAAAATCAACAATGCCGGACTTGCTGTAAAAGCGAGCAAGGGCGGACGTAATAATCTGATAATTGAAACAACAACCCCTCACCAGACATGGCTCGAAGATTCCGGAAGCGGAAGAGTTCTTAAAGATTTGGGTCTTATCAATCCCCAGTTTCCAAGTCCTCCGAATAATTATGATCCGACTGTAACAGTTGACGGAATGAGTCTTTTTGAGATGGTTATCAGGCTTAGGGAAGATCTTGTTGCAGGAGATCAGGAGCTCGTCGGCGGACGTGATATCGGTCTTCTTGACATGGGTCTTGAAAATGTCTTAAAAAATCTTGCTGAAATCGGCGCTAAATCAAGAAGAATTGACGAGCTTGCGAAAAGAAGTGAATTCGCTAAGGCCAATATCACCGAAATGCTTTCTAAAACTGAAGGTATTGATTATGCCGAGACGATAATGAATTTTAAATGGCTAGAATCTGTTCATCAGTACGCTCTCGCAGTCGGAGCAAAATCGATCAAATCAACACTAATGGATTTTTTAAGATAAAAGAGGTTTTATGACTCAGTCCAATGCCGTTAATGCGCAGTATTCGGAGAATCATCTTCCGAATTTTTTAAGAGAATCTGATGAAAAAGTTGTTATCAAGACTAAATCATGGGGAGAAATTGAAGTTTTTTCCTCGCAGATTTTTTCCTTCCCTGAAGGTATTCTCGGATTCAATTTCATAGATAGTTTTGCTTTTCTGCAGGAAGATTCCTCTCCGTTCATGTGGATGCAGGCTATTAGTGAACCGGATCTCTCTTTTGTTGTTATAGAGCCTGAATCATTTATGGATTCATATGATCTTGCTGTTTCGCAGAATGATATTGATTGTATAGGTGAAAAATCAATCGATAATATTAAAGTTCTTTTTATTGTGACAATACCGGAAAAGACATCAGATATGACCGCTAATCTTCAGGGACCGATTATTTTGAATTTACAGAATAAAACCGGAAAGCAGTCTATAAGTCTGTCTGATAAATATAAAACCCGTCACAGCATTCTTGAAGAGCTGAATAAACGGGGTAAATAATCATGCTGGTTCTTGCACGTAAAACAAATGAAAGTATAATGATAGGTGATGATATTGAACTTGTTGTCGTTGAGGTAAAAGGCGATCAGGTAAAGCTTGGAATAAAGGCTCCCAAAAAGGTAGCAGTTCATAGAAAAGAAATTTTCGATGAAATAAAACAGGCTAATATAAGTGCTGTGAGTCAGAAATTTACACCTAACGCTCTTCGCGATCTTTCTGATTTTTTTAAAACCAAAGACGGAAAAGAATAGAGTTATTTTCCGGTAAAAGGAATTGATTTGATCAAACGGTTGAGAAAGAAGTCATCAACCGTTTTTGATTTATATACGTATATCGCAGCCGTAACCCACAGAGCAAGAGTAAAGACGCACATAAATTTTAAAAGAAATTCTGATCCGAAATCATCTGCTTTATAAAAGGCATAAGTCAGAGCTATAGGCCAGAATATGAAGTTAATATAAAACAGCAGAACGATGAGCTCTTTTAGAAAAGCCATGATTACTGTGTACCAGTCTGCTTTAAATGCGGTGTACCCTTTAAATACTTCCTCAAAGAAAAAATACATATAAAATGCAAATACTAATGTTGCTGCTATTTTCCAGAAGAATTCAAGCTTTGGTCTGAACCAGATAAAGAAAAGAGCTATTCCCCAAAGAGCCATAAAAATGAAAACTGAATTGAAAATGAGTGATTTTTCCATGTCTCTATTATCCTGGGAATTTATTATTCTGCTTTTTTGTCGGAAGGAGATTCTGCTTTTATTTCGGTTGATTCAAGCGATTCTTTGGCAAGTCGTTTAATTATTTGAATTTCTATAACTTCTTTTGTTTTTTTGTTATAAGTGATTTTGACGATTTTATCTATCCAAATGAGATCTGAAGAAATGATATCGCCGTTTTCATCATAAATTTTTGTTTTATCACTAACCGAAAAAGTTTTCTCTGTTTTCCCTTTCTTAACAATCAGTTCGGAGCCGTTTACACTTATTACTCTGCCGGAGAACGTTTTATTGCCGGTTGCATTTGAAAAAACACTCTGGAATGTTAATAAAAGAACTGCAGTAAAAATCAGATACTTTTTCATTTGCTGTTTCCCCTTGTTATAGGATAAATTGTTTAAGATAATCTGTCAAGATAGAAATTGAAGTAACACCTTCGGAATTTTATTGACTTCCATCGCCGGATATTATAGGGGTTTCTTCGGGGGTTATATGCTGAAATTAATATTTTCTTTGCCGTTGCTGTTTGTGTTTCTTTTAGGTGCTGAATCTGAATATTCATGGGAGTCGCAGCTTTCTGATGTTCGAAAAAAAAGCCAGGGCAGTGAATTTTCTCGGGTTGAAATAAATCAGAATGTAATTTCATCAAATAAAATTCTTGCCCACATCAATTCAATTCACCCCGACGTTATATCTTTTGTTTCTATTTATAACAATGGCACGTCTGAATATGTGTTCATCAAGGATAAACTTATTTGTGTTTGTTCTACGGAATATCAGCTAAGCGGTGAACAGGCTGACAAAAAAATAAGTGATATTAGAAAGAATTATAAGAATGAATCATTGATCAATGATAATGATATTACGACCAATAATCTTTATGATGATAAAACCATTGTGAATTTATCTGTGCGTGAACGCGGGGGGAAAAAGGACATCAGAGTATATTATTATCCCAAAAATCTGTTTTCAATTTTAGTTAAATTATGAAGAAATTATTTTTTATTATCTTTGCCCTTCCTTTGATTCTGAACGCATCAGATAAAAAATATTATATTATCAATTTCGGAGGAAATTCTGATTGTCCTGTTAAAGGCTGGACGAATAACGGGAAGTACGAAGAAATATTCAGGTGGGGAAGGGGTAAAAATCTTTTTCTTTCCGGTGATCTTTCACCTGTTTCAAACGGTACTGCCTCATTTATTTCAAAATTCGGCTCTTCAATTGAATTAACCGGATTAAAACAGCATGTAAGATATGTTCTATGGATTGATTTTGTGCGTTTTAAGGATATGGATAAATCCGGACTTTCTTCAAGACTTGAGATATATGCCGACAGAACAAAAATTTCCGATCTTGATGTTACAAAACTTCCGCTTGATAAATATGTAGGAATAGATATTCCTGATGATATAACTTTCAAGGGGGGCTGTATAATTACTTTCAAAGAGTATTCTTTGAATCCGGGTTTGTGGGGAGCATGGGATATTATAATTGCTGAAGAATCTTTTTTTCCTGATTCTTCTGATGTTGAAAGAGCTGATAATCCGCCGCCAGTAAAAGAAGTAAAATCAGGTATTCAGCAGAAAAAAAATACTTTTAAAAAAGAAGTTAAAAAAAATACACCTCAGGCTGATGTAAAAAAGAAAGAAGATAAGCCTGCTGATACTCCGAGAGAGGATGATAGTATTAAAAAATCAGTAAATGAATCCGTAAAAAAGGACTTACCTTCTGATTCGGGAAAAAATATAAAGGTTTTTGATGTTTTAGAACCGTTGCCGCCTAAGGAGCCTTCGTTACCGGATATTGTGGAATAGGCGGAAAAACTCCGTAAATTTCGTTGACAAAAGTAATACCCCATTTTTGCCTGTTTTAAACGGAAAAACATAAGCCGAGGTTTTTATGAGCAATGAACTTGAAAAAGATCTTGATGATGAAGTTTATGAAGACAGCTATTACGACGATGACGAAGAAGAATTGGAAGATGAAGATGAAAAAGATCTTGATGATGAAGAATCTTCGGGTGAAGTTACTGTCAGCATGAGTTTTGTCTGCGAAGACTGCGACTACCGTTGGGATGACTATATTACCAAAGATTCGGATGAAGCAGAAGACGATGATGACATTGATGTTGTCTGCCCAATGTGCGGATCTGTGAATGTCTCACAAATTTAAGAGTTTCATTAAGGTAAGAGGAGCGCGGGAGCATAATCTCAAAAACATATCAGTTGATATACCGCGCGATTCTCTTGTCGTAATTACCGGCCTTTCCGGTTCAGGAAAATCATCACTGGCTTTTGACACAATCTATGCGGAAGGGCAGCGGCGTTATGTTGAATCGCTCTCTGCTTACGCACGTCAATTTCTGGGTTTAATGGAAAAACCCGATGTCGATTTTATTGACGGTTTGTCTCCTGCTATATCAATTGAACAGAAAAGCAGTCATAGAAATCCCCGCTCCACTGTCGGTACTGTCACCGAGATTCATGACTATTACAGGCTTCTTTTTGCACGCATAGGTATCCCTTATTGTCATAAATGCGGGAAAAAAATATCATCAATGTCCGTTGATCAGATAGTTGAAAATATTATGACTGTTCCGGAAAAAACCAAACTGGTCATAATGGCTCCTGTTGTCCGCGGAAGAAAAGGTGAGCATTCGGATATAATTGAAAATGCACGGAAGAAAGGATTCGCCAGAGTCCGGATTGACGGAGAAGTCAAATCTCTTGAAGAAGAAATAAAACTCGCTAAGAATATAAAACATAATATTGATATAGTAGTAGACCGAATTGTTATGAAAGACGGCATACGCCCCCGTCTGGCTGATTCTCTTGAAACTTCGCTTGATATGGGTTCAGGTCTTACCTCGGTGCTTATTGATGATGAAGAAAAATTGTTTTCATCACTTCTATCCTGTACTGATTGCGGTATTTCAATACCGGAACTTACTCCGCGTCTTTTTTCATTTAATGCTCCCTATGGTGCTTGTGATGAGTGCAGCGGTCTGGGTTTTCTTATGCGTTTTGATGAAGATCTCATTGTGCCCGATAAGACAATCTCAATAGAAGATGGAGCCGTCCTGGCTTGGGGGAAACAGTGGACGGAAGAACAGGCTCGTCTTTTAAACAAAACTTTTTCTGTTGATACTACCGTTCCATGGAAAAAGCTCCCTAAAAATGTTACGGAATTTATATTGCATGGTACCAGTGATGCAAGGACGAAACCGTATCCGTATAACCGTGCGTTTGAAGGTGTAATTCCGAATCTTGAAAGAAGATACAAAGAAACTAGCAGCGAGGATATCCGTGGATGGATGGAAGGGTTTATGCATAACCAGATATGTCCATCCTGTAACGGTGCAAGACTCAAGCCTGAAGTTCTTTCAATCAAAGTTGCGGATAAATCGATTCATGATGTAAGTTCCATGTCCATTAAAAATTCTAAAATATTTTTTGACGGATTAAAACTAACTCCTACTGAAGAAAAAATAGCATTTCAGATTTTAAAAGAGATACGTCAAAGACTTAATTTTTTGAATGATGTCGGTCTTGATTATCTGACTCTTGACAGAGCCGCCGGAACACTTTCCGGCGGAGAGGCGCAGCGCATCAGACTCGCGACTCAAATCGGTTCCGCTCTTACCGGTGTGTTGTATGTTCTTGACGAGCCTTCTATCGGGCTTCATCAGCGTGATAATGACAAATTGATTGCAACATTAAAACGTCTTAGAGAACTCGGTAATACTGTTATCGTCGTTGAACACGATGAAGATACCATGCATGCATCGGATTATATCATAGATCTGGGTCCTGGCGCAGGTGAAGCGGGAGGGCATCTTATTGCCTGCGGAACTGCACAGGAAATAATGAAAAATAATGAATCTGTTACGGGTCGTTTTCTATCGGGAAAGGAAAAAATAGATTTTCTTTCCGAACGTAGAAAGCCTGTTAATTTTATAACAATTAAAGGCGCATCAGAAAATAATCTTAGAAATATTGATGTGAAATTTCCTCTCGGAGTTTTTACTTCCGTCACAGGTGTATCCGGATCCGGAAAATCAACACTTGTAATGGAAATATTTTATAAAGCTCTATCGAATCTGGTTATGCGTTCAAAAGAATATCCGGGAAAATTCAAAGAGATTATCGGATGGAAAGAAATTGATAAGGTGATTGATATAGATCAGTCACCGATAGGCAGAACTCCAAGATCCAATCCGGCAACCTATACCGGAATATTTACACCTATACGTGATTTATATGCCTCTCTTCAGGATTCCAAAATACGCGGATATTCTTCCGGACGTTTTTCGTTTAACGTGCGGGGCGGTAGATGCGAGTCGTGTGAAGGTGACGGTGTTAAGAAAATAGAAATGCATTTTCTTCCGGATGTTTATATTACATGTGAAGTCTGTCACGGCAAGAGATATAATCACGAAACTCTTGAGATCAGATTTAAAGGCAAAAATATTTTTGAGATTCTTGATATGAGCGTTGATGAAGCTGCAGAATTTTTTAAAAATATTCCGTCCGTTTACAAAAAACTTGAAACCCTTCAGGAAGTCGGTTTGGGTTATATTAAACTAGGACAAAGCGCAACGACTCTTTCCGGCGGTGAAGCTCAAAGAATAAAACTTGCAACCGAATTATCAAAACGTTCAACAGGAAAAACACTTTATATTCTTGATGAACCTACAACGGGTCTTCATTTCGCTGATGTTAAAAAGCTTCTGCATGTTCTTCATACGCTTGTAGAAAAAGGAAATACTGTAATAGTAATTGAACATAATCTTGATGTAATTAAAACTTCTGACCATATAATTGATTTGGGACCTGAAGGCGGTGACAGCGGAGGAACTGTTGTCGCAGAAGGAACACCTGAACAAATTATTAAAGTCAAATCGTCACATACCGGAAAATTTTTAAAGCGTGTGCTCACTAAATAAATTTGCAACTTTCCGGCTGTCATTTTTGTCTTTAATATTAGAAAGATAAACGTCGCACAATTCCCCTCCTGTAATTATTCTTTTACACCGGAATTAATTTGATACTCCTTTTTTGCGTTTTCCTTCAAAGGAGCTTTATGAAAAAGAAAATATTATTAGTTTATCCGGAGATTCCTTCAACATATTGGGGAATGAAACATGCATTAGCTTTCATTAATAAAAAAGCTTCAACGATTCCTCTAGGTCTTATAACTGTCGCTGCACTTCTGCCGTCAGATTATGAATTAAAACTTGTTGATATGAATGTGAGTAAATTAAGACGAAACGATATAATCGGATGTGATCTTGTCATGATATCCGCGATGATTGTCCAAAGTACTTCTTTTGCCGAAGTTGTAAAATTATGCCGCGAGTGCGGGGTAAAAGTCGCGGCTGGAGGTCCTTATCCGACAACATCATATAAAATGATTTCTGATGTAGATTATTTTATTTTAAATGAAGCAGAAATTACACTTCCGTTGTTTATTCGTGATTTTGAATCAGGAAAACCGGAACATGTTTATTCAACAACTGAGAAGCCTGATATTACGAAGACCCCTATTCCACGCTATGATTTACTTAAAATTAAAAAATACAATAATCTTGCTTTGCAGAATTCACGCGGGTGTCCTTTTAACTGTGAGTTCTGCGATATTATCGAACTTTTCGGAAGGGTTCCGCGTTTAAAAACTCCGTCTCAGTTTGCAAATGAACTTACAGCAGTTTATAAAACCGGATTCAGAGGGTCGGTTTTCATTGTAGATGATAATTTTATCGGAAACAGGACTAAGGTTGTAGCACTTCTCCGAGAAATAATAGATTGGCAGAAAACTTATAATAAACCTTTTACTTTTTTTACTGAAGCAAGCATCAATCTAGCCGCAGATGATGAAATGCTTGAATTGATGAGAAAAGCCGGATTCGACATGGTTTTTACAGGAATTGAAACACCTGATTCTGTTTCTCTTTCCGGTTGTCACAAGACGCAGAATTTGAAAACAGATCTACTTGAGTCTGTAAAAAAAATTCAGAAAAACGGAATTGAAGTTTCTGCAGGTTTTATTGTAGGATTTGATTCGGACAAAGATGATATTTTTGACCGCCAAATTGAATTCATTCAGCGTTCAGGGGTTTCTATGGCTATGGTGGGTCTGTTGACTGCTCTTCCTGGGACTCAGCTTTACAGGAGACTTAAAGAAGAGGGTAGACTTAAAGCATCTGTTTCTGCCAGCGGAAACAATACCCATGACTTGCAGATGAATTTTGAGCCGATAATGCCCGAAAGTAAACTGGTCGATGGCTATGAAAGAATTCTCCGTGAGGTTTATTCTCCTAAAAAATACTTTGAAAGATCGGCGCAGTTTATTAAGCGACTTCCGTCAAAGAAAACTCCTAATTTTCGACTAATATCATATTCTGAGATTAGAGCTCTTGTTCTTTCTGTAATTAAACAGGGTTTTTCATCATACGGCTTCAGATACTTCAGATTTCTTATTTATACACTTGTTAGAAAACCGGGTCATTTTGCACAATCGATTTCTATTTCAGTTAAAGGTTATCATTTTTTTAAGATTACTAATGATATTACAAAAGCTAAAATATTTTGTGAATATGCCGAATCTTCAATAGCAGCTTTAAAACACCGGATTATTGAGACTTCTCAGAAAACACAAGCCCGATCAATAAATGAAATTGATTTGATAAAAGCGGATATTGATTCTTTTCGAAGAAGTATAAAGAAAAAATATCGTGGAATGAATTCTGATCTTAAAAAATATCTTGAGCATTTTCAGCACGAATTTGATGTAAAAACATATGATATGATTGAAAAGCTTACAGTCTTTCGTGCAGAACTGTAGAAAACATCTTGACCTAATTATAGCTTTTCAAATAATAGTGTCATGTTTATTTTCTTCACAAAGCCTATTGTATAAAAACCCGGTATAAGCGGAAATCGCTTTATCCGGCACTCCAACGAATTCTCTTTCAGAGAAAGCTCAACTATTAAAAAAATATTACAAAGACGCTGTTTTTATCAGCGTGTAAGATCAGTTATGGAGATACAATATGGATATAATAATCAGAAATGAAAATAAAGAAGATTATGAAGAAACAGAAAATATGACTCGGGAAGCATTTTGGGATTTGTATAAGCCCGGATGTGATGAGCATTTTGTTTTGCACAAGCTCAGAAAGAGTAAATCGTTTGTTTCTGAACTTGATTTCGTTGTGAGTTATAAAGATAAAATAATCGGTAACATCATTTATTCAAAAGCAAGAATTGATAGTGATGAACCAAAAGAAGTATTGTGTATGGGGCCGGTTAGTATTCTGCCGCAATATCAAAAAAATGGAATCGGTTCAAAACTAATACGGTATTCAATAAATGTTGCAAAAAAAATGAATTTTAAAGCAGTAGTGATATTTGGTAATCCTGATTATTATCATCGATTTGGTTTTAAAAATGCAGCTAACTTCAATATTACTACCAGTGAAGGTGTGAACTTTGAAGCTTTTATGACTCTTGAGCTTTATGAAGATTCTTTAAAGAACATAAGCGGCAGGTTTGTTGCAGATGCAGCCTTTGAATCAGATCAAAATGAATTAGAATTATTTGATAAAAAATTTCCTTTTAAGGAGAAACATATTACTTCCACTCAGTTATAATATTTTAAAATGCCCATGCTAATATTGTGTGGGCATTTATCAATTATTCATATCTATCAACTTAGCGTATTAATAAAATCAGCTGAATGACCGATAATAAAATGAGAAATTCTTTTTGGATGGAATATGAACTTTAAAAGATTTGCTGCAGTTTTTCTGCTATTTTGGTTTTTTTTCATAATTATATTTTTGCTTGGAGTAGGAGGCTCAGGCTATTATTTATATAAAGATCTAAAAAGCAACATTAGAGATATAGAAGATTCAAAAATTTCAATAATTCAATCCCTTGCCGATGCGACAATCCTTGCTGCATCAATAGATGATGATAATGAAAGAAAGAGCCGTCTGGATGCTTTTTATACTGATCCGCGAAACGGTAATTTTTATGAAAAAGCCTTTCTTGTATCTGACAATGGAACTATTATTTCTCATTCGAATCCTGCTGAAGCTAAAGAACTGAATTATAATATTGCTGCTGACGAATTCAGATATAATACTGACATAATATTTGAAGTTTTAAACAAGACTACTGAAAAGGTATCTGTTAATGATTATTACATAATGGGTTCGGATATTCCATTTTCTAAAAAAGAGATAAAATATATAAAGGAATATGTATATCCGGGTATTGACAGAAACGGTTGGATTGTATCAAGAGTATTTGATGTAAATTCAATAAAAGGACAGAAAATCAATTATGTTTCATGCTTTATCGTTTCAAAATCAGCTATTTATGATGAAATAAATAACAGTATAAAAAGCGCTAAGAAATCAATTGTTGTTATTTCGGCTGTATCATTTGCACTTGCATTCATAGTTTCGTTTGTTGTATTTATTGTATTTGTAATTTTAGGAAAAAAATCCGGAAAATCCGAATCAGTATTTGAAGTTAAACCCGATTATTCCGGAACATCTATTCAAACACCGGATTTTAACGGTCAAAATGAAATT
>DAOMHE010000068.1:0-11682 GCA_035430785.1 Spirochaetota bacterium
AATCTCTTCCGATTTCAACGTTCAATCAGCATCATCATTTTTCAAGTGATATTTCCAAGGATTCACCGAATTTTAAAATAATGAACGAATTTATGCCTACAGAATATTTTTCCAGGGCGCGATTAAGATCCTTTTCGTGCGCATCTATACTCTGCTCAGGATGTTCAAGAAATGTTGCATAATGCATCCCTATAGTCTGCAAAGAATTAAGCAATAAATGAGTCAATACAGCTTCCTCAGGATTCATGTGTTGCGTTTTCATAAACTCCCGGGATTCATAACTGCCTATAGGTAAAATAGACATATCAACTTCAGGATAATGCTCATGAATTTTCTTTAAAAAATCAGCATACGCACTGTCCCCGGCAAAATATATAACATACCCATTCCGCTCTATTACAAAACCACCCCACAATGTCTCATTTTCATCAAATAAACCTCTACCCGATCCATGATGCGCAGGAACAAACGAAACGGAGAATTTAATACCGGTTGATATTTTACCCCACCAATCCAGTTCTACAGCTTTTTTAATTTTATTTTTCTCAAGAAATGATTTGTTTCCCAGTCCGCTTATTACCACCGGAGAATCGCGTTTTACGAACATTTCAAGCGTCGGCAAATCCATGTGATCATAATGATTGTGAGAAATAAGAATATAATCAATTTTAGGAATATCTTCAAATTTTACTCCGGGATTTCTAATTCTTTTCGAACCGATAAAGGATACCGGACCTGCCGTCATGGATAAAATCGGATCGGTAAGAATATTTAAATCATCAAATTGAATAAGAAATGTTGAATGATTGATATGAGTTATTCTTACAGTTCCTTTTGGGGCATATTTATCCGGCGGAGGCATCATTGGATCATTTATCCATGAAGGCCAGTCTACCGTGTCCATTTTCCAAAGCCACTTGACCATATCCGTGAAGCCGTGATCATTCTTTTCATAATTAAAGAATTTTTTACCGTCACAGTGATCGCTTTTTTGAAGACTGGAACATCCGCCGAAAAAAAAATATACAATTGCAAACATCAGCACAACACAATACGGCATCCGTATTCTAATTATTTTGTTTATTTCCATTAATTTTACACCTTAATATCCAGTGAATTATTTAAAATATATTACTGCCGATTAAAAACATAAATATCCGTAACCGGCATTAAACAATACACTTCTTTTTTCAGCTGATCACTTAAAACAATAAATCCGCTGAAAATGATATATTCCTTTCAGATAAAGCATTTCCGAATTCGGAATCCGAATCTCCGAAGTACAATTCAGACTTAACTTCCAAATCGATATTATCAGTATAAGCATACTTTAATGAAGGCAAAACTATACAGCTTTTGTCACTGAAATTATAAACGCTTCCCAATGAAAATGTTGCAGAATAGATTATAAAATTATTCAGAGAAACGCAGGCATAACCGTAACAACGCGAAGCCTTATAAGGTGCATAATATTCTGAAAAATCAATATCTGTTCTTGCTGCCTCAATGAGTCTTGAAAATTCCTTTGAATTAAGGTTCTCATTATTAAAGCAGCACTCCGCTGTAAATTCAAGTTTGTCAAATTTCCTTATCGTCGGGAAATTAATATTCAGTCTAAATCCTCCGGCCGCTCCGAAGTACTCAGATTTCTCACGTGTATCTACAGAATAATCTTTATTTACGTACTTCATCCGGCTTTCTGTCGAAAAATATCCCTCTGAATAAACAGACAGAGACGTTTGATTCGTAAGCGAAGAGACTACAGAGAAACTATAGCCCTGTACCGGATTTCTTTCTTTTTCCTTCATAACATAAACAAATCCGCTGATATTTTGACCGCTTGCAGATATTTTGAAACAAACCGGAACCTCAGACGAGCTATCCGCTTCATTGTCTTTCACTATTCCTATAAAATCAAAAGCAGCGAAACTCATAACAGGAATTGAAAGCTGAGCAAAAGATATACCTTCCGCGTCTTTAATTTCTTTCAATGGATCTCTTGTCACGTTGACAACATCAGAAATATTGAAAAATGCACAATCTCCCCATTTGAGAAATTGTTTACCGGCCCGTATACTGAAATATTCATGAAGAATATCCAAATACAATTCCTTAATTTTTACTTTATCGCCCTCATCCTCTTTTCTGTATGCTGCAGGACAATGTTCGGCCTCTAATTTAATCATTCCATTAGCTTTTTCATCAAATTCATTCTTTAACAACAAAGAACCTTTAACTTTGTATTCCATGCTGTTTTCTTTATTAACATTGCCTGGATTAAAAACCGATGAACTGTTTATTTTTCTGCTGTGATATTCCGAGCCTACACCGCCGGATATTTCAGCGGTATAGGCATTTATAATCACAATTGCATGAACCGCAAAAAGTATTATTAAGCGTTTCATACATTACATCCTGCTCAAAAACTTCATATATGATTCATTATAGTATTTCTCAGGCAGTTGCGATTCCTGTAACGCACGGATATTCTCAACTACAATGTAACTTTTTTTATTTTTTAATGGATCATAAAAAGTCTGACTGAACTTAATAACTTTTCCATTTGCCCCGTACTCAAATCCGGAAACATCACACACCTTGAGAAGCAAGCCGGATAATGCATAATACTCTTTTTTTACAGGAAGAAATGTAGCTCTATCCAGTGTAACAATAAGTTTAGCATAACCTTCACGTCCCGGTTTCGGTTTAAGTTCAAGAACCGTATTCTTTCCTTCATTCCGGGATGAAAAAACACTGTAATCGTATCCCAGATCATTTGTCAGAATATCTCCATAACATACATCCTCACCTATTGCAAGAGACTGAAAAGCCGACTTCATCGTTTTTCCGTTTGTTGAAAAATAAACCCATATAGAATTATCTCTTCTCATCTCAACAGTACCGGCATTCTTTTTCGGTTCATGTATGATAATTACATTTTTCGAACTGCCTTTCTTGTATCCGGTTAAAACCGTTGTAGATTTTCTACCATTGTCATTCTCGACATTGATCTTCATATCGTATGCTGCCATAGCAGGAAAAACAGCCGCATCGCTTTTATGGAGAATATTTTCATAATTCTCCCCAGATAATATTGAAGATAAAAGAACAACCGATGATATTATTAATACTTTCATATATTTCATACAACCTCCTAATAACTAAATGGTTTTGATTTTAATATTCTGTTTACCGGTATTCTTATCCAGAAAATCATGTTTGCCATGATAAAAATAGAAATAATGATGATATCCCAGAATTTAATTTCTGCGACAAGTAGCATCTCCATGACATATGAAAATATTATCATCCCGTTCATTTTTTCCGAAATCATCGAACTCATAAATCCTAATGAAATTCCGGCGAATATCCCCAAGGCAGCAATAATAGCATATTCTGCTACTGCATTCATGCGAACGGATCTGTCACTAAAACCCAATGATGAGCATGTCCATATTTCTCCGCGGCGTCTGTATGAGTGAACCCATACTATGGCGCCAAGAACCGAGCCGATTAAAGGGAAAAGTATTATCATTACAATAATCTTTAGAACATAGAAAATCATATTCAAAATTTCCGATTCTTTCATTCGATCGATAAAATTTGTACTATGATCAATTTTTATTCCGGTCGCAGCAAAATCTGATTTTATCGAAGTGTTAAGCAATGACAGCTTTTCCGAAGTAACCTCTCCCTTTATATAAAGTATTATTTTATTAAAATGCTCCCGGGAATTAACAAGAGTAGTCATCGATGACTCAGTTATAATACAGTGTTCGCCGATTCTTCCCCTGCCGACAACTTTATACTTCATCGTATTTACAATTTTATCATAAGTAAATGTTGTAATATAAATACTATCTCCCACTTGAAGTTTTGAATTACTATGTTCAATTGAAATCAGTATTTCATTATCACTTTCAGGCATTCTCCCGGATTCTAATTTATACTTCGCATACTCTCCTTTATTTCGCGGATTAAGATCGGCTACGGAAATTGGACCGCTTTCCTTCTCTGAGGCAGAAATACACATTAGTTTTCTCTGACCGACAACTTCCGAAACCGTATCAGGATATTTTCGAATTATCATTTCATCAATCATTTCCGATGACATAAACGCAGTCTGATAAGACAGATGACCGTTTTCAAAAAGTTCTTTTTCTTCAACTGTAGAAGAAAAAGTATTCGAAAATCCGAATATCCAGAACATCGCAAACACGGCAACAGTTACTATGATAAGCATAACCGCGGATGACCATTTATGCTTAAAAACATTTCTAAGAGCAAGCTTCAACGTTATCATAAATCACCTTCCCTGAAAACCTCTGACGGATTCATTTTTAAAGTTAAATACGCAGGATATACCGCGGATAAAGCCATTGCCGTACACACACAAACAAATGAAGTGATCAGCGCCTGAGGAATCAGAGAGAAAAAGAAATTCCTGTCAGAGAAAAGAATACCAAGCTCTCCGAATGATATTCCGGAATGCATTACAATTCCGCTCAAAGCATATACAGTTGTTGAGAGAAGAAAAGCAAACATCGAGAATATAATCATTTCAAGAAAAAGAAGTGAGATAATCCAGACAGGACTGCTGCCGATGGAAAGCATTGTTGCAATTTCTTTCTGCCTGTCAATGAATCCTATAATGTTAATATTGAATGCCGCTACGATGAAAATTATAATTATGAGAGCAGCAACAAATTTACCTAAAAATGAAATAAAATCCGTAATTCCCGTTATTATCTCATAAGCTTCATCTGCAAAATAATAATTTAATTTATATTTCAGACTTACATCTTTAATATAATTTATTTGTTCATCAGAAGACGGCCAAATAGAAGCTTCAGTATATTCCCCATTTTCAAGACCAAGCTTATCCGCAAGAAAATCATCCTTAACAAATACAAGAGGATTCGAAGTATTATCCGCTTCAACTTCAAGATTATTACCCGAAATATTCTCGCAGACTCCGGTTATTACAAAAGTATACGGCATCGGCATGCCGGAAGAATCATTGATGAAGTACGAAATTTCATCACCGATTTTAAGATTAAACCTGGTCATTATTTTTCTCCAGACTACAGCTCCGTTTGCAACATCCGGTTCATAAGCTCCTTCGGTAATCCTGAGATTTTTAAGATTCTTCAACTCTGACGGGAAGTCCGTACCAATAATATTGCAGGTATCATTTTCACCGTCAAATTTCTGTTTCTCGAAATCATACTTAACACCTCCAAGCCGTATTCTTTTAACATGAGGTATTTTGTTTTTGTTTAAATAATCTGTCAGCTCCTTCGGTATGACCGACTTCGGAAAATCGAAATCCGGGGAAGTCATATCCCTCCCCTTTCCGACGAATGTGCTGACATTTATATATCCGGTTGTTGTTTCTGAGAAAAACTGCCTCCAGCTTTTGCGGCTGTTATCAATAATTGACGCGGTAAAAAGAAATACCGAAGTAGAAAGAAATACCATAATCCCCAGAAGCAAATTCTTTCCGGGATGACGCAGAATATTCTTTAACGCGATCGAACAGATTACTCTTTTTCCCATTATTTACCTGCCGATTCCAACAAGAGTCCGTCTTTCATCCTACACACAGAATCAGAATACTCAGCTATTGAAGGATCATGAGTAGAGAAAATAAATGTAGATTTCTCTTCGTGATTAAGAGTTTTCATTATACTCAAAATGGATTTTGCCGTCGCTGAATCAAGATTTGCAGTCGGCTCATCAGCGAGAATTATTTTAGGATTAGTCACGAGAGCTCTTGCAATCGCTACACGCTGGCGCTGTCCGCCGGAAAGTTCATCAGGACGGTGTTTAACATATTCATTAAGCCCGACTTCATCGACAAGGCGCATTACGCGCCTTTGCATTTCTTTTTTTGTCAGACCAGAATTTTTTATATGAAGTGGAAATTCAATATTTTCATATACATTCAAAACAGGAATAAGATTAAAAGACTGAAATATAAATCCTATCATATCTGCACGCAGCGCGGCAAGATCATTACGGCCGAGACCTGCAACAGAATACTTCCCGATAAATACATCTCCCGAATCAGGTTTATCGAGACAACCTATTATATTCAGCATAGTGCTCTTGCCGCTTCCGCTGGGACCCATAACGCATATCATCTGGCCTTCGTTAACAGATAGATTTACTCCGCGCAGTGCATGAATTTCCGTTTTACCCAAGGTATATTTTTTGCTAATATTTTTAATTCTAATCATAATTCCCCCTTCTAAAATGCTTCAAGCAGGCCGAAGTAAATTGACGGCTCATCAAAATCTTTATTCATTGCGAAATCAAGACGCAGCGGAATATGCTCTTCTTTATCAAGAATGCATCTCAAACCTGCACCAAACGAATATTTCATTTCATCTCTTTCAAAGTTTGATATTTTATCAGACACATTACCCGCTGATGCAAATATGCTTCCTGTCAGGCGCCAAATGATGGGGAATCTGTACTCAATCTGAGCAGCCGCATAAGTTTTATCCCGGAATTTACCTTCTTCATAACCGCGCATAAGCTCCTGTCCGCCAAGTTCTCCAAGCTTCTGCCACGGAACATCACCGAATGAATTATAAAGATACCCTTCAACTCCGATTACATGATCTCCGGCAATGTTGAAGAATTGCTTGTAATCAAATTCGCTTTTTGAAAAATTATACTCGCTTCCGAATTGTTTTCTGTAGAAAAGACTCTTTGCTGATAACACAAAACCTTTTCGCGGAAAGAACTCACTGTCTCTATTGTCGTATTCCGCAAAACCGCCGAAACCGGTTGCAGCTGTTCCGTCACTGCCCCTGAACAATTCACGATCCAGAAGCCCTCCGTCTTCAGTGTCCGTCATTTTAAAACGGGAGAATTCACAATATGGACCTATATACATGTTTTCAAAAATATGCGCTAGAAAACCGCCTTCAAATGAAAACGAATTCTGTTCATATTCTTCTTTATCACTTTTTTTAACATCAGATCCGGTTCCATAAAAATTGCTCGGAAAAATATTAGCGCTCATTTCTCCGGTTGCTCTGAACATATTTCGCAGAAAATATTTATCTCCGGCCAGTCTTGCCTCAAATTGTTTTTTTACTGTTCCGAAAACTTCAACTTCAAGACCATCAGCTTTGAGACTTCTATCCTTGTCCGCGTAATTATATAGAACAAGAGCGGCGCCTACTCCGAAACTAGTTTCGGGAGTATAAAAAGGAATAGCAAAAGGTACAATCCCGAAATATTCTTCTTCGTGTTTTTTGCTATCATTTGAATTCTCTTCCGAAAATAAAACCATCGGAAGAATCAGAAGAGCCATAATAAGACAAAGGCTCTTTTTGTTTAACATTTTGAATACCATATAACCTCCATTGCGGAGATTTTTAGCATTTTTGAACGGCAAAGTCTTAGCTACTTATAAGTTTGAAGACAAAAGTTCTTACTGACTTATAAGTCAGTAAGTAGATTTTGGAAATAATTATAATTTATAAATATAAATGGGGTGGATTTTATCTCTATTGTACAGAATTGATTTCAAAACCATCAATAACGCTGTAACATCTTATTATAGAAATCTTATTTAACAGAAACAACATCACATCGATTAAAGAATTATTGCTTTTTCGATATCTTTTTCATAAACTGAGATGGAGTTATTCCCATGAATTTTCTAAATGCAGAATTAAACGCAGAAATCGAATTAAAACCAGAATCATAAGCGATACGCGTAATGTTTATAGGATCAGGAGAATCAGAAATACTATTTCTGGCATACTCAACCCGCAGTCTGTTCACATATTCATAAAAATTCATTCCCTTATTATTTATTATCTGGGAAAGCTGATATGAATGTATGCCTATTTCCTTAGATAAAGAGGCAAGAGAAATATCCGGATCGAGAAAAAACTGACGGCTAACAGCATCTTCCAATCCATTTTCGTACATCTGAATCTTTTCAGGAGCTATTGCGGTTTTTTCATATTTTTTCTTTCTGACTGATTCAATATATTCAAGAATCTCAGGCTGTTTAATTCCGATGTAACCGGAAGCATATACGATAACAGATATTATTATCCAGAAAAAATCCCAGGCATCCTCATGAGCCGATGCAAACTCTATCGTCATTGATACTATCCATGAAAACAAAGATACTGAAATAAAAAAGATTATCCATATCAATCTAAGTTTAGCAGGAAAAGAATTCTGTTCACGGCTGTTTGTATAATAAACATAAACTTCTTTCAAAGAGAAAAAAAGATAAACTAAAATCTGAACTCCTATTAAAGCCGAAACAAATACTTCCATGAGCAATTCATTAAACCTGTACTGTTCGGGAAGAATTTGAATTACGAAGAAAAAACCAATTACTGAAAATGATAAAAAATGAAAAACCGGTTTGATTCTGTCAGCAAATCCGATATATGATTTAATATAGAAGTAATACGCTATTCCCAATGCCGAATAAAAAGGAATAGATAAGAAAGGATGCCATGAATAAGAACCGAAATAATGGTGCGACAATATATTAGATAAGTTACCTGCAGAATAGATAAAAATATAAAGCGCAAAAAAAGAAAGACTTTTACCGCCGGTCTTACGTTTATGAAATATTGCTATAGAAAGTATTATTCCCTGAATTATTCCGGCTATATTTATAATGCGTGTTATTTCAAAAATACTCATCGGAAGGAATTCTTCCCCCTGTTATTTTTTTTATTCAGGAAAGTCTTTTTGCCCCTACGACTCAAGTATAATTTACTTAAACAAACAAAATCTTTGCAATATAATTTGAAGAAAATACTTACGCTAAAAAAATCAGATTAAAGAAGTCAGAACAATCACACCATTTCTTGTAACTGCAATAGTTTCCTCAAACTGAGCGGAAAGCGAACCGTCTTTTGTTACCGCAGTCCAACCGTCTGAAAGAGTTACTAATTCACGTTTTCCTGCATTTATTATAGGCTCTACTGCAATAACAAGTCCTTCAGCTATCTTTAAACCGGTTTTTTCTTTGCCGTAATGAAGAACAACCGGAGATTCATGAGCGGCAAAACCGACTCCGTGTCCGCAGAATTCTCTGACAACAGAGCATTTTCTAGAATTAACGTATTTTTCAACAGCAGAACCGATATCTCCCAAAAAATTCCCTACTTTCGCCTGTTCAATACCTTCTGCAAGGGCAATTTGAGCAGTTTCAATCAGTCTTTGCGCTTCAAAAGATATTTTTCCGCATGCAAAAGTTCTGCATCCATCGGCAAAATAACCGTTTTTTGATGCACCTATGTCAATTTTAACGATATCTCCGCTTTTAATTTTCTTTTTTTTATGAGGAATTCCATGAACGGCTTCATGATTAATCGAAATACAGCTTGAATAAGCATAATTCTGCATAGTCTTGAATGAGGCACGGCAGCCATGCTTGTTCAGAAAGGATTCTATGAAAGTGTCAATTTCAAACGCGCTCTCTGAAGCAAGGTCGATTTTCGAGATTTCTTCAAAAAGTTCTGCAATTACTCTTCCAGCTTCTGTAATACGTTTTATATCTTCCGGTGATTTGAGTTTCACACCGGAAGATTTCAAAGAAAACTTATTCATTATCAGGAATATATTCTGCTTCTTCTTCAGGAACCGCTTTCACTTCTACCGGCTCTTTGGAAACTTTAACTTCCTTAACTTCTTTTATTTCTTTAACTTTTTCTTTTTTTGCTACTGCAGGCTCATCTTCAACCAGACCTGCCGCCGCTCTCACCTTGCGCTCAACCTCAGCAAGAATGGAAGGATTTTCGGCGAGATATTTTTTGACGTTTTCTCTTCCCTGGCCGATCTTATCCTCACCGTAAGAATACCATGTTCCGCTTTTCTTTAGGATATTAAATTCAGTACCTAAATCAACAAGGCCGCCTGTCTTCGAAATACCCTCATTGAACATCATATCAAATTCGGCTTTCTTAAAAGGTGGCGCAACTTTATTCTTCACAACTTTAACACGAACACGGTTTCCGATAGAATCCTCGCCGACTTTCAAAGTTTCGATTTTGCGAATATCAAGACGAACAGAAGCATAAAATTTCAGCGCGTTTCCGCCCGTGGTTGTTTCAGGCGAACCGAACATGACACCGATCTTATGACGGATCTGATTTATGAAAATAACAGTGCAATTGGTTTTTGCAATAATACCTGTAAGTTTTCTTAATGCCTGACTCATCAGACGGGCCTGAAGACCCATGTGGGAATCTCCCATATCACCGTCGATTTCAGCCTTTGGAACAAGAGCTGCAACCGAATCTATTACAATTATATCAACAGCTCCCGAACGGACCAAAGATTCGCATATTTCAAGAGCTTCTTCACCTGTATCAGGCTGGGAAACAAGAAGATCATCAGTTTTTACTCCGAGCTTCAATGCGTAAACCGGATCAAGAGCATGCTCTGCATCGATAAAAGCAGCCATACCGCCGGCTTTCTGGCATTCGGCAACTATATGCAGAGTCAGTGTCGTTTTACCCGAGGACTCAGGGCCGTATATTTCAATAATTCTTCCTTTAGGAATACCGCCGATTCCCAGAGCTATGTCCAATTCAAGCGAACCTGTACTTATCGCATCGACCTTAACTTTGGCACTCTGGTCGCCGAGTTTCATAATCGAACCTTTTCCGAACTGTTTTTCTATCTGCGCAATGGCAGAATCAATGGCCTGCGCTTTTTGATTGAGTTCTTTCTGATCTGCCATGTATATCTCCTTATCGTTTGTATAGTACTACAATTATAATTATCGTATTTCCGTCAAATACAATTTGCTCTTAATCAAAAAGCCTGTCAATCAAAAGGAGGCCCCCTGCCGGATTGACAGAACAGACAAGAAATCCGGCAGGGAAGCAAATGGAATTAACAAACAATAATTAATACGTATTTCAGATTTTTTTTTCGCAAAAATATGAAAAATAATCACTCATTTCACATTAATTTTAAGCACCCAAAAGTCTTTCTTTTAATCCCTTGACAAATACCTTCTAAATTGTTCCCTTATCATGTATTTTTGCATCGAAGGGGAATCATGAGAACAATTGCCATTCTTAACAACAAAGGCGGAGTCGGAAAAACGACCAGCACCGTAAATATTGCTGCGGCAATGCAGATTCTCGGCAAAAAAGTCCTCGTAATCGACATAGACCATCAGGCACAGGCGACTTATCACTTCGGACTGCCTGCCAGTGATGTCAAATTTACGATATTTGAAACTTTGAAGGGCGAAGTGAGTTTCGACGACGCGAAAATTGACAGAAACGGAATCGACATTCTTCCCTCAAAAAACGATCTCAAGGATCTTGATTTTCTTCCTTTTCCTGCAAAGGAATTTCTTCTAAAAGAGGTGATGGAAAAGGTTAAGGGATATGATTATGTTCTGATCGACTGCCCCCCTTCTCTCGGAATACTTACTCTAAACGCTCTTACCTATGCGTCTGAAATTATAGTTCCGCTTCAACTTGAGTTCCTGCCTTTTCACGGAATGTATAACTTATTTGAAGGTGTTCAGATGGTTAAACAGCGTCTGAACAAGGGTATTGAAGTAACAGGTATCATCGGCACAATGTACAATGCCGCAAAGTCAATCAACAGCGAAGTCTTAAGTGAAACGGATGAACGTCTTCCGGGGAAATTGTACCAAACTCT
>DAOMHE010000069.1:0-11596 GCA_035430785.1 Spirochaetota bacterium
GTTGTATTCTTTGACAGTGATATTGAAAACTCGGAAAGATCATCATATATAGGTCAAAAATCCAAGGAAGCAGGACAGCTGGCTGCGAAACTTCTCAACTATCACCATGTAGACGAAAACAAAAAGGTACTGATAATAACGACATGCTCACACAACGTTCATCTTTGCGAAAGAGTTAACGGTTTTATAGAAAAAACAAAACACAAATTTGAAGTAATAGAATTATCTCCCGATGATTCTAAAAATACAAAAATGCTGAAAACAATCAATGGAAGAATCGGAACTGAATTCGGTGCAATTTTTGTCACATACGCATCAAGTCACTTTGCAGCAGAAATTATTGAATCGAAAAAACTAAAAACAAAAATTCCCATGATTGGATTTGACATGGTTCCCAAGAATATTCATTATCTAAAGAACGGCATCATTGATTTCATTCTAACACAGCGTCCTATCGATCAGGGATACTTAAGCGTAATGACAATTTACAGAAACATTATTCTCGGGCACGATATAATACCGGAACAGTTAATGCCGATCGACATAGTAACGCAGGAAAATCTGATGTCTCATCTGAGAACTGCTGAAATATTTAACGTAGAAAAGAAGAATTAAATTAAGCCTTTATAAACACTAATTTCCGCGCCCTGCATTTTCCTTAACTAAAATACAGAACGCGGAAACCGTTATGAAGAGAGTTATCTATTGAATAAATAGATCATTTTTTGGAAGACAAAGCACCCTTTGCCGTCGCATATATATTTTGAGCGGTTAAACCGAATCTTTCCTTAAGATAATCCTGAGTACCCACTTCGCCGAACATATCATTTACACCGATGCGTTTAACCGTAACCGGACATTTATCTGCTGCGACTTCTGCAACAGCCGAACCAAGCCCGTTATATATCTGATGATTCTCGCATGTAACAATGAGTCCGGTTTGAGAAGCATACTTAACTATCAGATCTGCATCAATAGGTTTAATAGTATGCATGTCGATAACTGCTGCAGAGATTCCGTCTTTTTTAAGAAGATCTGCCGCTTTAATTACTTCCTGCATCATAACCGATCCGGAACCTATCAAAGTAATATCCTTTCCGTCTTCAATTACAATTCCTTTGCCGAGAGTAAATTTATCATTCTCAGTGTAAATAGCCGGAACTGCTTTTCTATGAAGACGCATATAAGTTGAACCCTTATGCTCTGCACTTTGAATAAGCAGCTGTTTCAATGAATAAGGATCAGAAGGTTCAAAAACGATCAAACCTGGTATTATTCTCATAAGTCCGACATCTTCAAAAGGCATATGAGTTCCGCCGTTGAATGCAGCAGAAACACCGGGGTCTGAACCGACAAGCTTAACATTAAGCTTGGCATAATTCGCTGATAAGAAAAACTGATCATAAGCTCTTCTGGAAGCGAAACATCCGAAAGTTGTAGCAAAAGGAATCTTTCCTCTTGCCGACATTCCTGCAGCAACACCGACCATGTTTGCTTCTGCAACACCTATATTAAAAGCTCTCTCCGGAAATTTATCCCTGAAAATTCCGGTTCCGTTCGCACGCATAAGATCTGCTTCAAGAATAACAATTCCTTTATTCTTCTCAGCAAGTTCGATTAAAGTCTCGGCATAAACCGCTCTCATTTCTTTATTCTGCATTATCTTTCCTGCCCGTCAAAATTCTTCATATTCATGATTTATTTAAACTCGCCGTCCAAAACAGCAATTGCTTCTTTAGCTTTCGCTATATCAAAATTCATGTTATGGTTTTCCAGTTTGCCTTCTGCAAAACAAACTCCTTTTCCCTTCACTGTATCGAGTATAATCATTGAAGGTCTGTCTTTTTCTTTCTGAGCATTTGCGATAGCTTTATCAAGTTCATTAAAATCATGCCCCTGTATTTTAACCGCAAACCAACCGAAGGCTTCCCATTTTGCAACGAGATTGTCGACATCCATGATGTCTTTTGTATAACCATCAATCTGCATTTTATTCTGATCGGTAAAAGCAATGATGTTATCAAGTTTATAGTGTGCAGCCGACATTGCAGCTTCCCACACCTGACCTTCGTTTGACTCTCCGTCACCGATAATCAGATAAATATCGCTGTCGATCTTATCAAGTTTATTAGCAAGAGCCATTCCTACAACTGCGGAAATTCCCTGACCAAGAGAACCGGTAGTCATATCGATACCAGGCGTACGGTTCATGTCGCAATGACTAGGAAGATTTGTTCCACCTTTATTCAAGGTCATAAGCCAGTCTTTAGGAAAATATCCTTTATCAGCTAAAACAGAATACAGAACCGGTCCGGCATGTCCTTTTGAAAGAACAAGTAAATCACGGTCTTCTTTTTTAGGATTAGACGGATCAATATTCATATGTCTGTAATAAAGAATTGTAAGAACTTCAACAATCGACATCGCCCCGCCTATGTGACCGACACCGAGCGTTCCTATTTCTTCCAATGTCATCTTTCTTATTTCACATGCTTTTCTTTTAAGAAAATCAAGATCAAGAGAGATATCTTTTTTCTCAGTAAAATTTTTCACTGCATACTCCTTTCTCTGTAATTCTACAGCGCCGAAATCTTCACGAAAGTAGATTTCAGCGTATCGTATAATGAACGATAAACTTCATAATATCTGTTATAATCAACAACTTTAGATGAATCCGGTGTAAAATTCTCAGAATAATTTACGCATGACGAACATGCCTCTTTTACCGATGAGAATTCACCTGCACCAACAGCAGCAAGAAGAGCCGCACCGTAAGCAGGTCCTTCGTTAGAAACAAGCGTCTTAACATTTGAAGAGAAAACATCAGCAACTATCTGATTCCATATTTTACCTTTGGAACCGCCGCCGCTGATAATAATTTCTTTTGCTGAAATACCTGACTCTTTGAGAAGTTCAAGCGTATCTCTAAGAGCAAAAGCAACACCCTCAAGCACCGCGCGAGTCATGTTTCCGCGTTTATGAGAAACATTAAGCCCGATGAAACAGCCTTTTGCGTTAGGATCATTATGCGGAGTACGTTCTCCGATTAAATAAGGCACAAAGAACAATCTTTCTGATCCCGCTGGTACTTTTTCAGCTTCGGAAAGAAGCAAATCATAATCTTTTGTTCCATTCACATCTTCAACCCACCACTTCAGACAAGAAGCGGCAGAAAGAATTACTCCCATCTGATGCCACTGACCACTTGCGTGAGCGAAAGAATGAAGGGCATGCTTTTTATCCAAAGTAAAGGCATCATTCGGTGCAAATACTACACCCGACGTACCGAGCGCAACGGAAATAATACCTTCTTCTACAGCACCTGTACCGACTGCTCCCGCAGCCTGATCCCCAGCACCGGCAACAATAAGAACCGACGATGGAAGATTCATTTCGGAAGCAAGTTCAGGAAGAATTTTTCCGACTGCTTCATAAGACTCGTATACTTTTGGAAAACTGTCAGGCTTCAAACCGATCAGATCAATCATTTCTGAAGAATATTTTCTTTTTTTAACATCAAAATATACAGTTCCGGAAGCATCCGAAACATCTGAAGTAAATTCTCCGGATAATTTAAATGCAATATAATCCTTCGGAAGAAGAACTTTGTTTATTTTCTTAAAATTTTCAGGTTCATTATTTTTAACCCAGAAAAGCTTCGGAGCAGTAAAACCCGTAAGGGCGATGTTTCCTGTCCAGTTAAGCATTTTATGAGTGCCTATATCATTATTCAGGTAATCGCACTCTTTCTGTGTTCTCTGATCACACCAGAGAATAGCAGGGCGGATTACTTTATTTTCTTTATCAAGAATGACAAGTCCGTGCATCTGACCGCTGAAACTTATTGAACGTAATTGAGAGCGGTCAACTCCCTTCATTATATCTTCAATACCTTCTTTTACGCCTTTCCACCAGTCTTCGGGATTCTGTTCTGCCCAGTTCTGGTTAAAATAATTTACTGGATATGTTTTCGATACTGAAGCTAATACTTTTCCTTTAGCATCGATCAGCAGAAGTTTACATGCTGAAGTTCCCAAATCTATTCCTAAAAACATTCCGTCCTCCCGAAAGAACTTTGTATAAATAATTAACGTTAACGCATAAATAAAAAATCACCGCGGCTTTACACCGCGGCAATAAACAATTACTTAGAGAAAATGTACTGGTTGAGAATATTCTCAAGCATTTCCTGACGGCCCGACATGAGAGTAGATACAGTTACATTTTTCTTCATCGCATAAGCTTCAAGCTCTTCAAAACCGGCTTTTCCGCTGACGATGTCTTTTCCGATGCCTGAACCGAAACTTGAATATCTTTTTTCGATATTTTTTTCGAAAACTTTATCTTCGATAAGTTTCGCAGCAACTCTTAGACCTTTCGCAAAAGTATCCATTCCGGCAATATATCCATAGAAAATATCTGACGGATCAAAAGAAGCTCTTCTTGCCTTCGCGTCAAAGTTAAGTCCGCCTGTAGTAAAACCGCCTGCCATCAAAACTTCATACATTGCAAGAACAGAATCATAGATATTTACCGGGAACTGGTCAGTGTCCCATCCAAGAAGAAGGTCACCCTGGTTAGCGTCGATACTTCCAAGCATTCCGTTAATTCTGCTCACGCGAAGTTCGTGCTGGAAAGTGTGGCTTGCAAGAGTAGCATGGTTTGCTTCGATATTCATCTTGAATTTATCTGCAAGACCGTACTGACGGAGAAAGCTGATTACAGTCGCTGTATCAAAATCGTACTGGTGTTTTGTAGGTTCTTTTGGTTTAGGCTCAATGTAGAACTGGCCTTTGAAACCGATTTTTGCGGCATAATCAACAGCCATGTGAAGCATGCGTCCGAGATTATCAAGCTCAAGCTTCATATCTGTATTCAAAAGTGTTTCATAACCTTCACGTCCGCCCCAGAAAACATAACCTTCGCCGCCAAGACGTTTGGTTATTTCCATAGCCTTTTTAACCTGAGCTGCTGCATGAGCAAAAACATCAGCCTCAGAGCTTGTAGCAGCTCCATGAACAAAACGCGGATTAGTGAAACAGTTAGATGTTCCCCACAAAAGCTTAATGCCTGTTCTTTTCATTTCTTTTTCAAGCATGTCAGCAACGATATCAAGACGCTTGTTTGTCTCTTCAAGAGTATCAGCTTCAGGAGCTATGTCACGGTCATGGAAACAGTAGTATTCGATTCCGAGTTTTTCCATTATTTCAAAGCCGGCTTTTACTTTAAGTTCAGCCTTTTTCATTTCATCTTCAGTAGAAGTCCAAGAACGCTGCATTGTTCCGGATCCGAACTGATCACTTCCCTCTCCGCAGAGAGTATGCCAGTATGACATGGCAAAACGCAGATGATCTTTCATCGTGCGTCCCATTATTTTTTCTTCAGGATTGTAATAGCGGAAAGCAAGCTCTTCGCCGCATCCTTCGCCCTTGTACTGAATTTTAGCGATATTTGGAAATATTTCACTCATAACGACTCCTTTTTGTGATACTTTTAAAAACCATTTTAATAAGTGTCCAAAAAAATTACAACATATTTTTTATCGGAAACAATGACGCGCCGATGATTCCAGAATTTTCCTTCAAGCGGGAAAACTCAATTTTAATATCTTTTTCAGTATAAAACTCATTATTTTCAAAAACATGCTTTTTTATAGCCGGCAAAAGCTCTTTTTCGTATTTGCTTATATTTCCGCCGATAACTATAAAACTCGGATCAAAAATCATAAGAAGATTCCTGATTCCCACTGCTAAATACTTTGCATAGTTCATTATCAGTTTTTTGACAACAGGCTCGCCGATACGCTTAAAAATTTCATCAATATTAGAAACACTGGAACCTGTTGCATCAGAAAATGACTTTTCCAAAGCGCGTTCAGAAGCAAAAAGCTCCCAACATCCGGTATTACCGCATGAACAGAGCTTGTCCCCATTGCAATCAATTGAAATATGTCCGATCTCACCTGCTCTGTGATTTTTCCCATTATAAAGCTTTCTGTCTATTATGATGGCACTTCCGATACCCTCTGTAACGGAAATATAGAAAAGAGGGCTTTTAAAGGTATCATTATATTCATATTCGCCGTAAGCTGAGCAATTTGCCTCATTTCCTATATAAACAGGCATATTGAGGTCTTCTTCAAGCTTTTTGAAGCTAACATTGCTGACGTGCATATTCGGAGCATTTTCCAAAACGGACGTCTTCATATTTACTGTTCCGGGAAGAGATATCCCCAGCCCCATAATGCGGTCTCTCTGATCAAAATCCTCAAGAAAACTCTCAGTTATTCTTCTGCACTCATCAATAAGAATATTCGTATCAATAGCATCAAAGTATTTTTCTTTCAGAATGGCACTGTCGAGGTTTGTAAGAACGATGCGGGCATGAGTCTCTTTAAGTTCCATTCCCAGTGAAAAGCGCGAATCGGGAAGGTATTCAATGACCTGAGCCTTTCTTCCGCCGGTTGAATCCTCAAATCCCCTTTCGGAAATCAGTCCAATCTGAACCATATCTTTTATATTACTGCTGACAGTCGTTATGCTGAGGTTTAAAATACGCGAAATATCCAGCTTTGTAACTCTTTTCTTTTCCTGAATAACTCTGAATATTTTTTTGCGGTTATTATTTTTTACAACTTTCTGATAAAATGAATCAAGATCTAACAAAGCAAACTTCCATTATTATTAAATATTCAGAAAATACCGCAAAAATTTCAAAAACAGGCGGCATATATCGTACGTATTGTATCAAACCGTCGTAAATCTCTAAAAAAAATGAATGACGATTCTCACAAAACACGACGAGAAAAACATCAATAATCAATATGTCAAGGAAAAGAAACTTTATTAAATGATTTTTAATAGACTTTTAAATACCAGTTTAATATGTTTGTTGAGTTGAGAATACCAAGAACCATAAGGATGGAAATATGGATATCAAAAAAATTTCTTATTTATCGGCACCAAATTGCTACGAACTCACCATAGGCAAACAGAAAATGATCGTCGCGACCGATTTCGGTCCCAGAATAATGCACCTCTCGATTGACGGAGGGGAAAACATGCTTTTCAATGACGAGGCTGAAAAATTCAAAAGCGGCGACTGGAAAATCTACGGAGGTCATAGACTCTGGGTTTCACCTGAAAACCGCTGGGATCTTGATCCGAATAATGAAAAATGCGATGTTATACTCGGTGAAAACAGCATAACCGTAAAGAAACTCAATAAAAACACCGACCTTGAAAAGACAATTACCATAACAGAAAAAAACCAGCGTTTCAACGTAACTCATACCATAACAAACAAGGGACAATTTCTTTTCGCCGGAGCAATCTGGGCACTCACCTGCTTTAAACCTAAAGGAACAATTTTTGTTCCATGGGCATCACATGGAAGCTTTAAAATGAGCAAAATCATCTATTGGAATCAGTGGACTGACAAAAAAACCAACGTCAACAGTTCTCAGTTCTCTCAGAACGATGACTACTTTATGATTAACATAAACGGTGAAACCAGCAAAATAGGTTCAGCAGCCTATGACGGTTATGTCGGAATAACAACTGACAATTATACTTTCATAAAGAAATTCGACAGAGTAAACACAAATGATTATCCTGATGACAATTGTGCGGTTGAATGCTTTACATGCGCAGACTTTGTTGAACTTGAAACATTGAGTCCAAATGTTGTATTTGCTCCGGAAGTTACATATTCTCATACGGAAGAATGGTTTCTTTTCGGATCAAAAGTTAATGTTTCGGATAAAAAAGCAATCGATCAGATGATCAGATAATCGAAATGAATCACGCCGTTTCAGCGTGATTCATTCTTTTTTTTATTAAACTAAGTTATATAAAAAAGAATTGCAGTTTTCATGTTACAGTAGGCTATGACATTATTGAGGTCAGGCGTAATGAAATCAGTTCCACTAATTCTCATCGCTGTAATATATCTCGCTTACATAAGTCTTGGTCTTCCTGACGGAATCTTCGGCGTCGCATGGCCAGGCATTCGTCTCGACATAAAACTTCCGCTCGAATACGCCGGAATCATTACGACACTGCTTATAATATGCAGTGCTACATCAAGTTTTTTCAGCGGTGCGGTAGTTCAACGTATAGGTACAGGAAAACTGATTCTTTTCAGCTGTTTTCTTACAGCATCCGCGCTTTTCGGTTATTCTATAATGCCGTCGGCTTTGTGGATTTTCATTTTCGCACTGCCTCTCGGCTTCGGTCAGGGAGCAGTTGATTCCGGATTAAACCATTATGTCGCGAATAATCTGTCATCACGCCACATGAACTGGCTTCACTGCTGCTGGGGCATCGGTGCGGCAACCGGGCCGTTTATCTTCAGTGCGCTCACAACAGCCGGAAAATCATGGCGTTCGTCCTATACTGCAATATCAGTAATTCAGTTTTCACTGCTCATTTTTTTCATTATTACAATTTCACTTTGGAAAACCGAAAAAAGAAACAAAATCGAATCAACGCGCAATGAAACAGTAAAAGCATATATCAAACTTTTCTCTTCACGTGCGCCTTTGCTTGCCATGCTGGTTTTTTTCGTCTATACTGGTCTCGAATTCTGCGTAGGACTATGGGCGAACAGTATGTTCATCGAATCAAGAGGAATACCAAAAGCAACAGCCGGAACATGGATAGGAATGTTTTATTTTTCGCTTACTGCAATGCGTTTCGTCTCCGGTTTCATCGTCGACAGAATCGGAAACAAAAACATGATACGCGCCGGATTAGTTTTGGCATTAGGCGGAATTTCTCTTTTATTCTTTAAGACAACACCGGCTCTTTCAATAGCCGGCATGATTATAACTGGTGCGGGATTGGCACCTATTTACCCATGCATGATGCATGAAACACCAAAACGCGTTTCAAAAAACATGTCACATCTTCTGCTTGGATGCGAAGTAGCTTCGGCAAATTTCGGTGTAATGCTTTTGACAACAGGAACTGGAAAATTCATCGCAGCAACATCGCTTGAACTGCTTGTGCCTATAATGCTCGCATTTTCTTTTATTCTTATAATCGCTTCTGAATCGTTGAATAGAACGAATCAATCAACAACTGATTAATATTAGGGGTTCATTTATGTTTCGATTTACCCTCAATATCTCAAGTCTAGCAAATTATTTTTTATACAGATGGAAACTCAGCCCCATAAAAAAATGAATATATGCTTTACAAAAAGAAGCTCATTACATAGAGCTTCTTTTTGATACTATTTTCTGATTACTACTTCTTGGATCCTTTCACCTTTTCTAATTCAGCAACAGCATCATCATATTTTTTTTTAGCTTTTACCTGGTTTAGAGATGCAGATTCTTTTTTCGATAAAGCCTTTGCAACATTTTGCTCGCCAGTTTTTATTTTTTTATCGCTTGCGTTCAACCTATTGTTAAAATTTTTCATATCGGCTTTTTCTTTATCATCTATTTTTTTTATTTCTGACTTAGCCTGCATAGCTTCTTCTTTATCTTTTGATTTAGATTGTTTCTCCAGTATTTTTCTATTTGCTTTGCTCTCTTTTTCCATCTGCTTCATCTCAGCATTAATTTTGTCTTTGTCACTTTTACCTTCATTAATCAACTCATTCCCGGCTTTAATTTCAGCGTCTGCTTCTGAAACTTTTTTATCGGCATTATCTAAAGCTGTTTTGCATTTAACAACTGCATTCTCGGCACGCTTTATATCGGCATCTTTTTTATCCGCAGAAACATTTGATGATTAATTTTTTTTTGGAGAATTTTCTTCTCCCGAAATAAAAGATGATGAAAAAATTGCAAATACTGCAATTACTGTAACAATAGAAAAAATTCTTTTCATAAAAAACTCCAATTTTAAAATTAGTGTATATTCCTGGCAAAACGGTTTTTATGCAAGGATTAAACAGATTAATATTTATTCAATTATTACCAAATCGATTGTTGATTTTTATCGTGTGAACTGTTAGCATTTGAACATTCCGTTACATTCAGCGATAAAACAAAAGTGCTTTAATGGCAACACCACACCGATAAAACTGAATCCGAAAATAATAAATCAGATGTCACAGCTTTCATTTTCATACATTTCAAGAACAGTCTGATAAGACAAAATCTTTAGGAGAAAACTAAAATGAAAGTATTAGCAATCCGTGTCAGTCCGAAAATTGATTCCGGAAATACTGCTACGCTTCTCAATGAATTGATAACGTAAATGAATGAAACAGATGCATTTCGGATTAATAGTCAAAATGCGCGTAATTGTTTTTTCCAGATTTTTTTACCCGATACATCGCTTCATCCGCCTTCTGAATTAGAGATTCGCTGTCACTTCCATGCGATGGAAAGATAGAGATACCGATGCTTGCCCCGACGCTGACGCTATTACCTGCGATAAGCACCGGTTCTGCAACTATCATGCTAATTCTTCGGGCGATGAGTTCAGCTCCAGAGCCGAAGTTGATTTCTCCTGTTACGATTATAAATTCATCTCCGCCGACACGTGCGACTATGTCGGACTCACGAACGACTCCGCTTAAACGCTCGGCGATTTCTTTCAGCAGCAGATCTCCGGCATCGTGACCGTACGTGTCATTGACAGGTTTGAAACCGTCAAGATCGATATAGATCACCGCGAATGCGGTCTTGTTTCTTGAAGCGAGAGCAATGGTTTTATCAAGAAAATCGACTAGGAGCCTCCTGTTTGCAAGACCGGTAAGCACGTCATGATGCGCCAATGTAAAGTGTTCAATACTTCTTTCAAAAATCTCTTTCTGATTCTTGAGAAGGCGTTCGATTATCCTTGGAATGCTGAAAATAAGAATTCCTATCATGATAATATACACACTCCGGTAAACCTGCCCGAGCAAATCACCGCAGATCAGTTTGTCTGCAATTGACCGGTCAAAGTACGGATAAGCAGCCGCAAAAAGAATGTTCATCGCAGCTACAGTTATGATCGTGGAATATGCTATTAGCTTTCTATCGTGGCGGAGCGCTGCAAGAAAAAGAATCACTGGATAAATTAGAAGTGTTGCTGTGGTAACAGGAGTGAGCGCTGAATTAAAATATGTGTCGAGACCATTGTAAAATGTAAGCAATAAAATATCGATAGTGACGGAGATATACCGTATCCAGATATAGTTTTTCTTTTTCAGGATGAATGCGGCAAGAACACCATTGTATATGAGGCAGCTTCCGAGAAGCATCATTCCCACAAATCCGATAATATCTTTCTCCGCGATGAATTTAACAAATGCGAGTAAAAAGAGAATTCCGTACAGAGGCCAGTGGAAATTGAGTGCGAATTGCTCAGCTCTGTACGCTTCGTCATCATACATTTTATTGTATATATTCATGTTCGTCCCTTCATTTGAAATATACCTCTTCCATAGAGTGCTTTCAATCAAAAATACACTTTACCATAAATAGTCAGGTAACTGTTGATAGTTTTATAATTTAGTGAGACAGCATATCAAATATTGAAGCCCTCATCATCATTTTAAATTTATTTTAAGCATAAAAAAACCCTACCTGAAAAACAGGTAGGGTTTTTAATAATATGGTCAAGCCTCACGACTGATTAGTAATGGTAGG
>DAOMHE010000070.1:0-8255 GCA_035430785.1 Spirochaetota bacterium
CACGGTCTTTCGGGTTTCGATGAGGACTACCCATCTCAAAAATCATATACTGACGAAAAACTCAAAGTTACCATACATAATATGCATAACTATAATGCAGCTGAACTTAAAGCTCTGCTTACAGAATTTGATGCTGTTATTTTCGATATACAGGATCTTGGAATGCGTTGTTATACATATATTTCAAATCTCAGGGAAATAATAGAAGCGCTAAACGGATCAAAAACAAAATTAGTTGTCCTTGACAGGCCAAATCCTCTCGCGCCATTCGGAGTATCAGGATTTGATCTAAATGAAAATTTCAAATCTAGACACGTAGCTTCATTCCCGGCACCTCTTTTCTATTCTTTTACAATTGGAGAGGCTGCTCTATATTATAAGGCAAAAAGAAATCTGTCGACGGATATCTTTGTTGTTAAGATGAAAAACTATAAGAAACAGATGTTTTTTGATTCGATGAACATCGCATGGATTCCGCCGTCGCCTAATCTGCCGTCATACCGTTCGGCTATAAATTATGCTGCATTGATTTATCTTGAAGCAACGAATATTTCCGTAGGCCGCGGAACAACAAAACCATTTGAATATATCGGCGCGCCATGGATTAATCCCGACACACTTGCAGAGAAACTCAATTCATTAAAATTCAAAAATTTTATTTTCAAACCGGTTTACTTTGAACCGAAGTATCTCGTTAACAAAAACCAGGTTTGCGGCGGAGTTCATGTCATTTACAAAGGCGGTTATTTTGACCCCAATGAAATATCATTTGAAATAATAAAAGCTCTCTTTGAACTTTATCCAGATAATATGAAATGGATAACATACGGAGACCGATATCACGTAGATCATTTAGCCGGTACCGATCTATTCAGAAAGAATGTAGATAAAAAAAGCTCATACAAAGAGCTGCGTAGAGAGATGGAAATTTCACAAAAAATATTCTATTCTTCAATGCGGAAGTTTCTGATTTATTAATTAAGCAGAGGCTCTTTCCTTCAATTTTTCTATTGGAAGAGAAAGAATAACCGTTGTATCCATTGCTGCGATAATCTGAATAGTATTATAAGGAACAAGTCCGATGTCGGAAAGATAACTGTCAATGGTTGCGTAACCCAGTCCAAATCCCGATTCGCTTGTATCGAGATTATTCAGAAAAAATTCCTGTTGTCTGTTTTCTTCAACACATAACTTGAATTCGTCGCGTTTCGCATAAATTCTTCTCAAATCAGTTTCCAGAATCGGTGAAGTATTAGTGACTTCAATATAAATATAATCCTCATCCAGATCATATTTCACCAATACGTCAATACTACGTTTTTTCATTTCATGACGAATCATATTGATTTTCTTCAGACCTTTTAAAGTATTGAATTCTTCATCAGTATAATCGCGCTTTTGATCATATATTTTATTCTTTATACGTATCTGTATGGCTTCTTCATTTAAAACTTCACGGACAAAGTTTGATATTTTTTCTATTTTCAGAATCTTTTCGGCTTCACGGTCATATTCTGATTTATTCTTAACAATAAGCTCAACCATATCCTTTATTTTCTCATCAGAAAAATCAGGATTCTCTTTTTTGAGTTTCTTTTCAAGCTGATCAATAATAAGAAGATATTTATAATTAGCTTTTACGGCATTCTTAATAAGCTCATCAACACATGTATATACTTCGCGGAATACATTTTTTATGCCTGCTGTTTCAAAAAGATATTCGCCGATTTTGAGAAGATCTTCTCTTGTTCTTTTGGAATATGCCTGAACCTGTCCGGTGATTTTCTTGCGTTCCATAAGTCTCCGCGATCAATTCTTGATTATGCAAAATGTTAATTCTAAGCTATTTCCGCGTATAAATTATGCAAGAAAAATTCAAAATTACATTTGAAGATAATTCATATACTTACGAATTTCATCGGGCATATTCCCGTTTTCGTCAGTATATTTTCTGAACTTTCGTTCAAAAGTATCAAATGTTCTTTTTCGTATATTCTTAAACCTGTTGGCGGATTCCATAAAAGCAGGCATTCTTTCCAAACGTTCGCGAATGTCTTTCTTGAACGGGACATATCTATAGAAAAGATCACGGCTGACATTATTCATTTTCATAATTCCGTTCTTTTCAAAACGGACCCATAGAATATAATCCTCTGCAAACAATTCTCTGATATTATTCCTATGACTTCTAAGCCTTTCAAGAATCTTCTCTTTTGATTCAACAGACAGCTTGCTGTTCTTTTTATAAAACTGAACATAGTCCTGATATGCTCCGGTCAGACCTCCCTCAACAGGGTCTGCCCACATCCCGCCTTTCATCGTTCTGAGAATTTCCCATCTGAATACGGCAATTGAATGAGCAAGCGATTTCACTATATCGCCGACAAACATTGCAGGAACAACAATGCGGGCACGGCTTCTTTTGTTTATACCGACAAGTTCCTGCCACATCATCGTTTTCATTCCAAAAACCGGAAGTATAATAATGTGAGGAAGAACTTCTTCTTCAATTACTTCACGGGCATCACCGAGTTTCAAAACAGTTTCTCTGAAAAATGCCGAATAATCGGTATCTATCAATTCTTTGATAACAGCCTCTATTTTTGCCTTTGTCATGATGCAGTTTTCAACATTTCCTTTAACAAGAAAATTATTGAAAATAGGAAAAGCCGTTGAAATTGAACCGGAACATACAATGGATGTCTGAAATATTCTATTCGAAATTTCGAAAGTGACCTGTTTAATAGGATCATTCAAATCATCCATCGGATCAGGGCCTTTTCTTGATGAAGTCTTTGACAACTCACGAAGGTACGCCTCGTAACTCTGACCCATTTCCGTCATCGAAGGCGGCTCTTCCTTATTCCATATCTTTGTTAAAAATTCTTCTTCTGTTAAAATAGAAAGATCACCGGAATTATAATTTTCAACGGCATATTGATGCATAGTCATAATCTGTTCAGGTTCAGCAACATTTTCGTCGATAAAACCATATCTGAACATTAGTTTAACAGGCGCAGGAATATTCTTCGTACTTTTTGCACGGACAAAAACAGTTGTAAAAATATCCCAATATAATCTGGAAACAGAACGTCTGACTTTACGCGGCTGATCTTCCCCGCTCATAGGGTCAGGAAGACGTTTAAACTCGTTCCATGCTTTTATAAAATTCTGCTGTTGCTCATACCCGATTACACCGAATTCAAGTATCTGCTGAAGCGAATTCTCATATAGCTTCAAAATATTTGAATCCATCTGACGGGATATCTGCGGTTGCGCGGACTGGCGAGGAACATCTGATGTCAAAACCGGAGCAGGCTGAGAAACATTCGACTTTGAAAGCTGCTCAAATGCTTTTTTAATTTTAACAATTCCTGTATAAGCTTCTTGAGATTTCTTTCCGGTGAGTTCATCATACATTGAATAAAATTTCTGGCAAACGGAATTAAACTGTTTCAGAAAATCCGGAGAAAGACGTCCTGAAGTCGCCCAATCCTTTAAACTTCCCTCTTCCATAACAGAAGAAAGTGAATCCTTATCACAAAAAACAGCCTTCATCTTTGCATCAATCAAACCGGCGATTTCATAATTTCTGTCAAGAATCGCAAGCATTATCTTTTGAACTGTATCAAACATAAAAGAAGGTATTCCCGGATCGCACTTAATCACATGGGCAAACACGGTTTTATTTATCTTAAGAAAACGCTTAAGAAACGAATAAAGATCCTTATTAAGAAGAACATCTACTGATTCACCCGGAGCATCATATGAAACCTGGTATTTCTCGGAATTATCAGCAATCATCCAATTCGGTGATATCGAAGGCGGAAATCCTCCGGACGAGCGCAGATTTTCAACAATATCATCAGCTCTTTGCTGAAGCTCACGGGGTAAAGGTCTTGCCGATAATTCGCAGTGCAAAGCAGTCATATTATCAACAAAACGGCTTAAAGCCTGATAATGCTTCAGATACTTTGCCATATCAGCATAAGCAACTTCCATTCTCTTGAACATGCACACAAGCATATTGATACTCTCACCCTGATCTTTTGATGAAAGTTCTGCAAATCCACCAGCAGGAAGCTGTCTTTTCTGTATGGAACATTGAGTCAAAGCTCTTACCGTCTTTCCTGGATAAGGCATAAGAATGGTAGATTCTGAAATAAGACTGACTCTTCTTGAATGAGAAAGAATTATAGTTTTATCAAGACCGTTATATTCATTTCCTGCGGCAAGTATTTCTACAGTTCCGGATTCAAGATATGCATTATAATTGTATTTTTCACCTTGCAGAAATATTATTCCGCCCGATTCGATTTTGTCACTTCCAGATACAGCCATCTTTCCCTGCCGGTTAGCGGATGAATCTCCGCAATTAGATTATATAATGATGCAAAAACACTTTCTCTAATTATTATCGGTAGAATCGCCGCCAGTTTTTATTTTTTCGAGAAATTCTTCCCATTCAGTCGGCAATAGATAGTTCTTTTTATTATTGCATTCCTTACATGCGGCCACGATGTTAATACGTTCGGTTTTCCCTCCGCGTGCTAAAGGGATTACATGATCCATTGTAAGCTCATCTGGCTTAAAAAGTCCTCCGCAATAATGACACTTTCCGGTAGATATTTTTTTACGCCACCAGGAAGTAGCCCGAAGCTCCCTGGCTTTTGATTTCTCATGACTTTTTTCATCAACGCTGAATGAGTAAACAGGTTTTTCTCTGCTCCAGCGCTTTTCATCCTTTCGGCCCATCAGCTGAAAACTTCCCCTTCAACAAGTCTCATTCCGTTTATAAATTCAACTGCAGTCATAACTTTTTTATTTTCCGGCTGAATTTCAAGAATTTCAACAGCTGATGTTGCAGTTTTGATAAAAAGACGCTTTTTGCCGACACGGAAGATCTCTCCTATTGATAATTCAGGAATCTCTATATCTTTACAAAGTGCAGTTTTCCATATCTTAATATGCTTTTCGCGGAAAGTACACCATGCACCGGGTTTTGGATTAAGCGCTCTAACAAGATTATGAATATTTTCTGATTTTGAAGAAAAATCAATTCTTGCAATTTCTTTCGTAATTTTTCCGCAATAAGTTGCAGCAGAATGATCCTGCTTAATCGGTACAGCTTTTCCTGAATCAAGCAGATCTATAGCCTCAGATACACATTCGCAGGCAAACGGAATGATTTGCGAATACAATTCTCCTGCATTAACATTATCATCAATTGAAAATTTTTTTTGAATGACAAGATCTCCCGAATCCAGTTTTTCATCAATAAGCTGAACAGAAATTCCGGATTCTGTTTCTCCGTTTATAAGCGCCCATTGAACCGGTGCAGCACCGCGGTATTTTGGGAGAAGGGATGGGTGCATATTTATTGTCCCGAGACGTGGCATGGAAAATATATTTCGCGGAATTAGATGACCATATGCAACAACTACAAAAATATCTGCATTATATATCATCAGTGTTTTTTCAAATTCAGGATCTTTCAAATTATCCGGCTGAAATACATCAATACATTCTTCTTCTGCACATTCCTTAACAGGCGTGCAGCAGACTTTCAAGTTTCTCCCCTGAGCCTTATCAGAACTTGTTACAGTAAAAACTGTTTCATACTTGCCGCAAATGCTTGAAAGACATTGTCTTGCAATATCAGGAGTACCGAAAAATCCGACTTTTATCATGCTTTGTTCAACTTCTTAATCTTTTTAAGTTCTTTAGTAAATTCTTTTCTGATATAATCTTCAATGCGGTCAATGAAAAGAACACCTCTGAGATGGTCAATTTCATGCTGAAGAACCCTTGCATAAAATGAATCAGCATTAAATTCAATTTCATTACCTTTAACATCAACCGCCCTGACTTTTATTTCAGACGGTCTTTGAACTTCTGCCCAAATCCCTGGTACAGAAAGACAGCCTTCTTCATAAAGAACAACATCCGTAGAAGCAAGTTCTATCTTCGGATTTATCAGAGCAATTTTCATTTTCTGCTCTGTATGAGAAATATCTATCGTAATTATATTTTTATTTATACCAATCTGAGGAGCCGCAAGACCTACTCCGTTAGATTTTTTCATTATTACAAACATTTCATTAATAAGATCAATTACATCAGAATCTACATTTTTTATATCTTCTGAGTTTCTCTTAAGAATGTCGCTTCCATAATAAACCAGTGAATGATTCATATTCCTCTTAATCTTAATTATATGCCGAGTTTTGCAAGATAATCGCAAACAGCATTTACAGTATCAAATATTCTTGGATGCGAAACTTCAAATTTTCTCGCTGATTCAAAAAGTCCTTTTCTTGATATATCCGCTAACTCGGAGTTTTTGTTTATTTTTGCAGCTTCATGAGCGCTTACAGCCGTAAAATTGATTACGCTCTCAGTATCATCTTTTTCCTTATCATATACCAGTGCAAGTTCTTTCTTTAAATCCCCGACAAGTTTTATCAAATCAGTTTTTTGTTTTTCCGAAAGAGATTTTGAAGAAGTTAAAGTTTTTTCAATTTTTTCAACAGTATTATTCAGCATAAGTACCTCTATTTCAATTTAACTCCTGATGAATCCGCAGTCAATTTTTTTATTTACAATAAAAGCACCAAAAATAACCTAAATACTGACAGGATAATTCATAATGCAGAATGTAATTTGCGAATATTTCAAAGATAAAAACAACAAAATATTGATCATTGAACACAAAAAGAAAAACAATATTCTTTACGATTGGCCAAAAGTCCGTTTTCCAATGCGGATAACCCTGAATTATTTAATTATAAAGTTTAACAAAATAGCTCCGCTTTGGCTGAAAATATTCACAATGCGTCATATTCTCGGCGTTAAAATCGGCAAAAATGTAGCTCTTGCACCTGAAGCCGAAATTGATCCCTTTTATCCGGAACTAATAGAAATTGAGGATAATGCCGTAATTGGAATGGACTCTTATATTCTGACTCATGAATTTCTTCAGGGAGCATTCCGCTTTGCCCGGGTAAAAATATGCAAAGGGGCGCTTATCAGTGCATTTTGCACTATCCGTTCCGGAGTTACTATCGGAGAAGGAGCACAAGTAGCAATGTGTTCATTCGTAAACAAGGACATTCCGCCTCATGAATTATGGGGAGGCATTCCGGCAAAAAAAATCAAATCTCTCAAAAAGTTAAAAAAGAGAAAATAGTTACTTTAATTCTTTCTTAATTCTTTTTTCTATTTCATCAGAAGTTGAAGAAGATAAATACGGTTTGATCATTGTAAAGTAGTTATGAATAAATCCTTTCACCGTCTTTTCATTAACTTCTATACCTGCAGAAAACAAATGGCACAGCCAGAATTCAGTAAGGACAATTCCGCTCTGAAGCACATTTTTTAAATCTTTAGGATCATATTTATATGATGGTTTCGTTGATTTTATTATAGATTCTGCCATTCCGTCAATAAGAGGAATCAGTGTCGAAAGGTTTCGGGCATGCATAGTTGCAAGAGCTTTATCGCGGCGCAAAAGCGCAGGAAGATCCAGATAAAAAAAGCGATACTTATAATATATTTCTGCGTGGGCAAGAAGCATATTGACAAATGCATCGGCAATATTCTTTTCGGACGAAAAAGAAAACGTATCACGGAAATCGCCAATCATATCGCGGTGTATTTCTCTAATTATAGATTCTTTGTTTTTATAGTGGTAGTAAAGATTTCCAGGAGAAATTCCCATTTCTTCAGATATATGGTTTGTTGTAATAGAACATACCCCTTTATCATTAAAAAGTTTCAGAGCTGCAAGTTTTATATTTCCTTTTGTATCTTTCATCATCGTCCCCCCGAAGATTCTAAATTCATAAAATATTTACTTTTATAAATAATCAATAAAATCTTCTCAACAATTTTATACTGTGTTAACAAAAAAGTCAAAAATATTAATTAAATATAGATTAATAAATCTAAAATAAAAAGTAATTATTAATATTTAATGGATTGAATATCAATTATATTTTCAAAATAGATATATAGATTTAATGCAAACGATTTCTTGAAGTTGCATTACTTACAGAAATAGTCATTTTTAAAATAATATTCCAATCAAAAAAAAAGACCGGAAAGTCCGGTCTTTTTTTTAACAGTATTATTAAAAAATTACTTTTTTTCAACCAATTCAACTATCGCTTTTTCTGCAGCATCACCAGGACGTTTACCAATTAGATAAATTCTTGTATATCCGCCTTTACGGTCTTTATTTCTAACAGCGATAT
>DAOMHE010000070.1:8355-11552 GCA_035430785.1 Spirochaetota bacterium
ATTAGATAAATTCTTGTATATCCGCCTTTACGGTCTTTATTTCTAACAGCGATATCATCAAATAATTTTGAAACCGCATCTTCATCTTTGATGAATTTCATTACAGTTCTTCTTTTATGAAGTTTCATCTCAGGTGTAGATTTCTCTTCTCCGGCTTTTTTTGCTTTAGTAATAAGTTTCTCAGAGAAACTTTTTAAAACTTTTGCCTTATCTTTTGTCGTAATAATTGATTCGTTCATAAAAAGAGATGTTGCCATATTTGAAAACATAGCTTTTCTATGCGAATGTGTTTTACTAAGCTGTTTAGTTTTATTCTGATGTCTCATATTTTCCTCTTTCGATTAATCCTTCAAACCAAGACTCAAATGCATATTTTCGAGTTTACCTTTAACTTCTTTTAGAACCTGGTCGCTGTAATGCTTTGATTTTCTAAGCTCATCTTCAGTTTTACGAACCAAATGCTCAAGAGTATGAACATCAAGAGACTTGAGCATATTATATGAGCGAACGGAAAACTCAAGATCATCAATGGATTTGCTAAGAGTTACTTTAAGTTTCTCATAATTTTCATCAATTACTTCTTCAGCATCCTCAACCTGTTCTTCGAAATTGATAAAAAGAGTCATGTGGTCTTTTATCATTTTCGCAGCCTGAGCCAGTGCATCATCAGGTTTTATTGAACCGTCAGTCCATATTTCAAGAATGAGTTTATCATAATCTGTTCTCTGGCCGACACGTGTATCAACAACACTTACATTTACTTTCTGAATCGGAGTGAATATTGCATCAATTGCAATTACACCGATAACGTCAATGGAATTCTTGCTGATTTCACTAGGTATATAGCCGCGGCCTTTCTCTACCTGAACTTCAATATCAATTTTACCGTCAGCATCAAGATTAGCTATAACCAAATCAGGGTTAAGAACTGATATTTCAGAATCAACATCAAAATCAGCGGCAGTAAGCTGTCCAGGACCTTCTTTAATTACATGAAGAACTTTGTGAAGTTCACCTTCATATTTAAAACGTACTTTCTTTAAATTAAGAATTATACGAGTTACATCTTCAAAAACACCCGGAATCGTCGCGAATTCGTGAGATACACCTTCAATTTTTACAGCAGTTATAGCTGTTCCTTCAATTGAAGACAGAAGAACTCTGCGAAGTGAATTTCCAACAGTAATACCGTAACCTTTTTCAAACGGTTCAGCTATGAACTTACCATAATTAGCATTTACTTCATCATGCTGGAATTCAATTTTATTAGGGCGTTTAAAACCTTTTAATAGGCTTTTCATCATTTCCTCCAGAAAATTTTGAGATCAATGATTCCAATTTTACTTAGAATAAAGCTCTACAACCAACTGTTCGTTGCAAGCAAGAGTAATATCTTCCCGCTTAGGAACACGTACTACTTTTCCGGATTTAGCATCATAATCTACTTCAAGCCATTCCGGCTTAGAATTAGTAGCTTTAGACAATTTAATTGCCTCAGCAAGATGTGCATTATTGCTAAAATCCCCCGCCAAAGAAATAACAGTGTTTTCCTTTGTGCGATACGATGATATGTCAACTTTCTTACCATTTACCATAACATGACCATGCTGAACAAGCTGACGAGCCTGCATTCTTGATGAAGCAAAACCCATACGGTAAACTACATTATCAAGACGTCTTTCAAGAAGGGATAGAAGATTTTCACCAGTCTTTCCCGACATTTTCTGAGCTTCGTCATAAGTTAGTCTGAACTGTTTTTCAAGAACGCCGTAACTCTTTCTGATTTTCTGTTTTTCTCTCAAGTGTTCACAGTAATCAGAAACTTTTCCTTTCTTTTTACGCTGTGGACCTGGAGCACTTTTCTTTCTTTTGATGGAACATTTTTCAGTCAGACATCTCTGACCTTTCAACATCAAAGGAGTTCCTTCTCTTCTGCATATTTTACAAACTGGACCGGTATATTTAGCCATATTATTCTCCGACTAGACTCTTCTTCTTTTTCTTGGTCTGCAACCATTATGAGGTATAGGTGTAATATCAATTATTCTTGAAACTTCGATACCAGTCTGCATCAATGATCTTATAGCAGATTCTCTTCCGATACCGGGACCTTTAACATAAACTTCAACTGATTTTACATGGGCATTATCAATTGCTTTCTGAGCAGCGGTCTTAGCAGCCATCTGAGCAGCAAAAGGAGTAGATTTTCTAGATCCTTTAAACCCTTCTCCGCCGGCTGATGCCCAAGCAACAACATTTCCCTGCATATCAGTTATAGAAATTATAGTATTATTATAAGTTGCCTGAATAAAAGCTTTCCCTATAGGGGAATTTTTTTTATCTTTCTTTTTAACCTTCTGATTCACTTCAGTCTCCTATGTGATAAAGCTTATTTTACAGCCGATTTTGGCGCAAAAGCTGCTTTTCTGTTTTTCTTTCTTGTACGTGCGTTATTTTTGGTATTCTGTCCTCTTACAGGAAGACCTCTTTTATGACGAAGGCCTCTGTAGCAGTTAATATCCATTAAGCGCTTAATGTTGAGAGAAACTTCAGTTCTGAGATCACCCTCGACTTTAGTTGTCTTCTCAATTTCTTTTCTTAAATTATTTACTTCTTCTTCTGAAAGATCTTTTGCACGTACATTAGAATCAATTTTAAGGGCAGAAAGAACTTTTTTCGCAGTAGAATTTCCTACTCCGTAAATATAAGTCAATGCAACTTCAATTCTCTTATTATTAGGTAAATCAACACCCGCTATTCTCGCCATTTTATTACTCCTTATTTCCCAGGTGACCTTAATTTCTGTCTTTGCTTATGTCTTGGATTCTCGCAAATAACGCGAAGAACACCATGTCTTTTGATGATTTTACAATCGGTACAAATCTTTTTCACAGATACTCTAACTTTCATTGAACAAATCCTATATATTTATTTTGACCTGTAAGTTATTCTGCCGCGTGTGAGATCATAGGGCGATAACGCTACAGTTACTTTGTCGCCGGGTAAAATACGAATATAATGCATTCTCATCTTTCCCGATATATGAGCCAGAACGACATGATCGTTTTCCAGCTTTACCTTAAACATTGCGTTCGGCAATGTATCAATAACTATTCCTTCTACCTCAATTGCTTCTTCTTTTGACATTAATTAAAACTTTTTCCCCGTGTTAATACTTTCGCTTTTCCGTCAACTAT
>DAOMHE010000071.1:0-11516 GCA_035430785.1 Spirochaetota bacterium
AACAATTGAAACATTAAAAAAATTTCTTATTGAAGAAAATAATTTTTCAAAAGCAGTAGTCTTTTTTACAGCATCTACTCTCATCTTCATCATTCTTTCGGCAATTAGAAGCACTTTGAGAATGCGTCTCAGAAAAGCAGCCAAGAACAATAGAAAAATAAGAAAAATTACTTCATTTATCGCAGAAACACACTACATGCTTATTTTGGCAATATCATTTGAAATTGCCTCTAATTTGATTAGTTTATCAAAAACCGAAAAAATGATTATAAATACCTTTGTTATCGCATCGGTTTTTCTGGAATTAGCCTCAATAGCAGGAAAAAGCCTAAATCTTATTTTTTCCAAAATACACCAAGGGAAAAAATATAAATCATCTGAAACTTTTTTCAATATTATTATTGTTGTATCAAAAACAGCAATTTACTCTGCCGGATTAATAATAATTCTTTCGAATCTCGGATTCAAAGTTTCAACTTTTGTTACCAGTCTTGGAATAACGAGTATTGCCTTCGCATTTGCTTTTCAAAACATTCTTTCGGATTTATTTTCTTCTTTTACAATATATGTTGATAAACCTTTTGTTCAAAATGATTTTATAAGATTCGACGATGTCGCAGGCACAATAATAAAAATTGGAATAAGAAGTACAAGAATATTGAGCTTAAACGGTGAAGAAATTATTCTTTCAAATAATCAGCTGACCAATAAAACTGTTAGAAATTATACAAAAATGAAGAAACGACGAGTACTCCTCTCACATTCAGTCTGTTATGAAACTGAAATCAGCAAACTCGAAAAAATACCATTAGTTATCAAAAAAATAATCGAATCACATAAAGACACAGAATACTCACGATCAAATTTAAAAGAATTATCAGATTATTCAATCAATTTTGAAACAGAATATTTTATTACTTCTTCTGATTACGCATATTTTATGCAAATAAATGAAAAAATAAATTTGGAAATTATGAAACACTTCAAATCCAATAAAATAGAGTTTGCATATCCGACACAAAATATAAATATCAGAAAATAGTCATTTTACCATGTCTTCATATTCTGAAAGTTTTGTTCTCATTATTTCATTTATTTCGTTCAGAACTTTTCTGCGGAAACGGTAATATTTTTGCGTGTATTTGGTATTTTTTTCTTTTACTATACAAGAAAGATAGGCTTTTCTTTTTGATTGATTAAATGTCGATAGCGTAGAGTAGAATGTAGAAATTATTTCTTCACGGATAATCATATTCTCAAGATTAAATTCATTCAGCTTCTCCATTTCCATGTATTCAATATTCTCTATCGGCTCAGAAGCAATTCGGGGTTTTTTCTGCCGATAGAAATCTATCAGTTTATTTTTCGCGCATACAAACAAATATCTTTTTGATATTGATGATTCCGGAGGCAATTCTTTCTTCTTTGCGAAAAGATTTAAAAATATTTCCTGAGCAATTTCTTCAGCTGTTTCTGAATTATGAATTTTCTTGCAGATGAATCCGACAATATCGCTGAAGTAATTTCGATAAAGCAGATCAAAACGTTTTTCATAGCTTTTCAATTTAGTTGTCCCCTTTCAATACTATTTATAATATTATATACGGAAAATAAAGGAGTATTTATCATTGTTTTATTAAGTTTTTTCATTTTTTTTTTAAATATGGCATTATATCACTCATATTTTTACATCTATGAAATACTTTTATATTTTACTATCAATACAACAAGGAGGGACAAAAAAAGAAATGATTTTAAATTATAATTATTAAAGAAAGAAATATAATAAAACACCGCCTGTAAGGCGGTGTTTTATTATATTAATCGGCTTTGTTGCCTTTTGCACGTTTTTCAGCAGCTGCTTTTACAACTTTTTCCTGAACATCCTTTGGAACCTGCTCGTATGCATGAAATTCCATTGAATAGTTTGCTCTTCCGCTTGAAAGAGATCTAAGTGTAGTTGCATAACCGAACATTTCAACAAGAGGTGCTTTAGCATCAACTTTCTGAGATCCTTTTCTGAATCTTCTCATGTCGCCGATCTTACCTCTTCTTCTGTTAAGATCTCCGATTACATCACCGATATAATCATCCGGTGTATTAACTTCAACTTTCATTACCGGTTCAAGAAGAATCGGATCAGCTTTTAAAAATGCCTGTTTGAAACACATAGAAGCACAAAGTCTGAACGCCATATCTGATGAATCGACAGCATGGAAGCTTCCGTCAATCAGAATAGCTTTAACATCAAGAACCTGGAAGCCGGCAAGAATACCCTCGTCCATAGTCGCTTCAAGACCTTTTCTAACAGAAGGAATATATTCCTGCGGAATTGCTCCGCCCTTAATCATATCAACAAATTCGAATCCCTTACCTGGATTAGGCTCAAAACGGATTGTACAGTTTGCGAACATACCCTTACCGCCGGTCTGCTTAGCAAACTTATAAGAATTTTCAACAGGAGTCTTCATTGTTTCTCTGAATGCTACTGCAGGTTCTCCAACATCAACTATTAAACCATACTCTTCTTTAAGACGGTCAACCATGATCTCAAGATGGAGTTCACCCATACCAGCGATAACAGTTTCATTCGATTCTTCATCAACACGTGTTTTAAATGAAGGGTCCTCAGTTGAAAGTCTGTTAAGAGCAAAACCAAGTTTCTCTTCATCCTTTTTACTCTGCGGAGTAATTTTCATTTCAATAACCGCAGGCGGAATATGAATTTTTTCAAGAATTACAGGATTTTCCTGATCACAGAGAGTATCACCTGTTTTAGTATCTTTCATACCGATAAGAGCAACGATTTCTCCAGCACCGGCAGATGTAAGTTCTTCTCTGTCTTTAGCATGAATTCTAAGAATTCGTCCTATTCTCTCTTTCTTTCCTTTTGTTGAATTAAGTACAGTTATACCGCTCTCAAGCTTTCCGGAATAAATTCGGATAAACGTCTGCTGACCAACATACGGGTCATTGATATGCTTGAATGCAAGCGCACAAAATGGATCGGACTCAACAGGATGTCTTGTATGAGATTTTGACGGATCATTAACATCCTGTCCGTGTACAGAACCTATATCAACCGGTGAAGGAAGATAATCGAGAACTGCATCTAGATATTCTTCAACGCCTTTATTTTTGTACGAAGATGCACAGAAAACCGGAGTTATATTCTGATTTATTGTAACAGTTCTTGCAGCTTTTTTCAGTTCTTCGTATCCGATTTCTTCTTCTGCAAGATATTTTTCCATGATCGCATCATTAAAATCAGCGATTTTCTCAATCATGTTTTTTCTTGCAGCTTCAGCGTCGGCTTTCATTTCTTCAGGAATATCTTTTTCTTCTCTTTTTAATTCAGCAGGATAATAAATAGCCTTCATTTTCATAAGGTCTATTACACCCTGAAAATTATCTTCAGCTCCGATAGGAAGCTGAAAAGGAACTGCATTGGCATCAAGATATTTGTTCAACTGACCGACAACTTCCATAAAATCAGAGCCTACGCGGTCCATTTTATTTACAAGCGCTATTCTTGGAACTTTATAACGGTCAGCCTGATTCCAAACTGTTTCAGACTGAGGCTCAACACCGCCCACAGCACAGAAAAGACCTACAAGTCCGTCAATTACACGCATTGAACGTTCAACTTCAACAGTAAAGTCAACGTGACCCGGGGTATCAATGATGTTAATCTGATGATCTTTCCACTTTGTTGTAATTGCAGCAGAAGCGATCGTGATACCTCTTTCCTGTTCCTGTTTCATGAAGTCGGTAGTTGCCGCTCCGTCATGAACTTCTCCGAGTTTTCTGTTTACACCTGTGTAAAAAAGAATTCGCTCAGTAGTAGTTGTTTTTCCCGCGTCAATATGCGCGGCAATACCGATATTTCTAAGTTTCGAAAGCGGCATTTTTCCCTCACTATTAAATGTTAATTAAAAAATTTCCTGTTTGATATTAAATCATTTTAGGATATCAACACAAAGTTGTATTCAATCTGACCATACTCTTTTCGCGGCAGGGTTTGTCAATTTTTTTTTAATACCGATCAAGCGCCTCAAATTATTTCGGAATGGCTCTTTTTGACAAAAATATAGAAAAAAGAAGCATAATTGCAATCACAGTAAAAGTAACAGAATAAATGAAAGAAAAAATCTCAGGTGAAAAACAATCCGGATATGAATACACATATTCATAACGCGACACATAGCACTTCATCATAACCGGAATTTGATAAATAAAAGCAGTAAAAATTACCAACGCAGCAGAAACAGATTTTACAAGAAGCAAAAGTCTATGAAGAAAAAGCGTTTTATTCTTTCGGGTTGTATTTTTTATGATGAAGAAAATTAAAATCGATACGGATCCCAGCATTTTCCAGGCATACGCGGTAAATGAAAAAATAAAAACCGAATAACTCTCCAATAATAAATTATTTAATATTTCTATATCATGCTTATCTCCCAAATAGGCAAGAAAACCCTCTCTTGGAGAAAAAAACAAATCAAAAATAACCGCGGTAATATCAGACGGAATAAACAACGGAACAGCCATCAAAGAAACAAGAAGAAAGCCCGGCCTGATATCAAACTTATTCAAAAATAATGCAGTCAACAAGCTTGACGTAAATACAAGAAAGAAAAAGACAAAGAAAAATAACAAAAACAAACCTGCATCAGATAAAACTAAAATCTCAAAGCTTATTGTTCTCAAAGAAAAAATGAGAGCTGCGAGAAAAACGGCAGAAAGAAGAACCGCCGTGACACGGAAAACTCTATTCTCTAATGCTTTTACCAATTTCTTAGTTTTTATAACCATATCTGCCATCATTTAGCCAAAATAATTGCAATCAAGAACTTTTTATCTTTACAGATTAATGAAAAGAATTATGTTTTCTTAAATACAGATATATTCTGTAACTATTAAAACATACTGACGGCATTACTGATGTTTACAAAAAAAATAATTCTATTAGCAACTTTATTATCAGCATTTTCCTGCGCCGGAATTGAAAAAAGAACAAATGATGTAAATTTTGCCCTTGTCGCAAATACTCTGCCCGAATCGGCTTTCAAGACAAATCCGGCCGAACTTGCAAAACTTATTGACTCAATCAATAAAGATAACCCTACATTTCTGATTCATCTTGGGAATTTGATTCAGGGCGGTTTATCAAAAAGCGGCATCATAAAGAATGATGTCGAAAAACAGCTTGATTCTGCAAAAAAAGAATTCTCGCGTTTCAGATCCATTGCATATTTTATCCCGGCAGAACACGATAAATTCGATGACAGTTTTGATCTTTTTAATAAAAGAGAAAATCATGGAGAATACTTTTCATTTAATTACGGAACCCTTCATTTCATTGCGTTAAACGCTACAAATTCGGAAAGATTTATCACAGAAGACCAGTTAATCTGGCTTAAATCAGATATTCAAAAATATAAAGATTCTAAAATAATCATATTTTCCAAAATACCGTTTTTTGCTCCGCAGAACATCAAAACACAGACTATAACCAATCCTTCAGAAACACACAACATTCTCTTGAAGCATAATGTTTTAGCGGTTATTTCATCAGAATCAAATTCCGAATATGACTTTAACAAAGACGGAATCCGTCATATCAATCTCCCTCTTCCGTCCATTGAAGACAAGCGAAAAAAATATGACTACTTTATAATTCAAATAGTCAACGGCAAACTATCATTTGAAGGAAAAACAATTAAATGAGTCTTCTTGAAGTTAAATCACTTTATGCAGGTTTCAGAATCAAAGATAAGCTGTATCCTGCAGCCAGAGATATTTCTTTTACTCTTGAAAAGGGTCACGCATTAGGACTCATTGGAGAAAGCGGATGCGGAAAAACCGTTACAGCTTATTCCATTATGCGGCTTTTGCAGAGTCCCGGTGAAATAATATCCGGAGCAGTATACTTTAAGGATGAGGATCTTCTGCAGTGCAGCGAAGCAGAAATGCGCCTGAAAAGAGGCAAAGAAATCTCAATGATCTTTCAGGAGCCTTCAACAGCTCTTGATCCTTGCTATACAGCCGGATATCAAATATCTGAGACTATTCTAGCACATCAGAATATTTCTAAAAAAGAAGCACGGAACAAAGCCATAGAACTTATTGACAGCATGAAAATTCCAGATCCCGAAAAAATATACTCATGCTATCCGCACGAACTTTCCGGCGGCATGCAGCAGCGAATAATGATTGCTTCAGCACTTGCTTCAGGCCCTTCTCTTATGATCGCAGATGAACCGACCACCGCGCTGGATGTAACAGTTCAATCGCAAATATTATCGATATTAAAAAGCAAGGTTGAAAATGAAGGACTTTCATTGATTTTTATTTCTCATGATCTCGGAATTACGGCAAATCTTTGTGAACGCACAGCTGTTTTATACGCCGGCGAAATAGTTGAAATTGGTTCCTCTGAAACAATTTTCTCGGATCCGATGCATCCTTATACTCAGGCTCTTATAGAGTCAATTCCTGCTCAAAACTGCAAAGAAAAGCACTTAAACCCGATAGTGGGCAATGTTCCGCCTATAGACTTTGAAACAAAGGGCTGCCGTTTTTACGACAGATGCAGGGAACGCAGTCCGGAATGTCTTGAAAATAAAATTCTGCTTGAAGAAAAAAAGAAAAATCATTCGGCAAGATGCATAAAAAAATGAGAGGAAGCATGGGCTTCCTCTCTAAGTAAAAGGTCTATTGGAATATTAGTAGGCCAACTTAATTTTATAGACGTTTTCAACAGCAGAAAGAATAGCTCTACGGCTGTTATCGTCTGCGTTTGTTAGCATGTCAAACACTTCTGATCTTGTATAAGAAATGTCAAAGTGCTCGCAATTTCCCAAACCTTTATCTCCGCAGAAGCTTCTGTTGCAACAGTCTTTACAAATTGATTTATTCATATTTTCCTCCAGTTTCTTAAGTACATACACTATATAGCAATAATCGTGCCATATTTAATAACTTTAGGCAAAGCACTTATTAGATATTAACAGTGATTTTACTGAACATATTATCTTATTTGACCATATTTTATCATAAATTTAAACAATATTTATACATTTTTCATTTTTTGTTGATTTAACCGATATTACATCAACGTGCGAATTAATATCATTGTATCATTTTTGCAACATCAACATGCAATTCTGCTTTATAATATGTTATTCAACTTCACTTTCAATTTCTTTTACGGATGCCTGTATTGCTTTTTCCATAAAATGATTTCTATAACGGGACGGAGTCATTCCGAACTTCTTTTTAAATGCTGTATTAAACACAGACTTGGAATTAAAACCCGAATCAAGACTTGCGTTAAGAATATTTACATCTCTGGAGGTATTTGAAATAATACCGGCAGCAAAGTCTATCCTGTAATCATTAACAAAATTAAAGAAATTTTTACCGAAAGTATCATTGATTATTTGAGATATATTATGCGTTGATACGTTTATTTTATTGGAAAAATCTTTTATTGAAAAGTCCGGGTCGAGATAAGGTTTTTCGACATCCATACAGTTTATTATGCGCTTTAAATAGTCAGCTTTAAGAGTCTCGGATAACAGGTTTTTTCTATACTTCGAATGACCAACCGCCTCACTATCGCAGCTCGAATTGATTAGATTATTCGCATCAGTATCAGGCGAAACTTTGCCTAGAATATAGTATCCGGCCGAATAGATAGAAATTACTGTAAAAAATGAATTAACTAGTGATAAAATCTCAGGTAAAAAAGGAATTTTTATTATATGGAAAAAAGTCCAGAAATGAGCAAATGATTCCATATAATAGAAATTAAGAGAAAGGAATGGAAGAAGCCAAAGAATAAAAGCTGCATACAAAAAAATAAGAAGCCAAGTAGTCGAACCTCTTTTCATCCCGGAAAAAAATATTTTATGTCTGTTTCGGTATCTAAAAACTTCTTTCAGCGAAAAAACAAGATAACTGAATATGATTATATACTTTATATTCTGCGAATAAAACCTGAACCGAGTGATTCCGCTTTCATCAAAATTAATAACAGAATAAGTTCCAAATCCAAGATAATGAGTATTAAAAAATAAGCCGATTCCGAAAAAAACTATTGCAGGAACGAAATGAATGAAATCAAAACAGCTTAACCGGACATTTTTCCCAAAAAGAAAGCGGACATATAGAAGAATAAGAAATCCGTATAAAAAACCTAATGTATCTTTTACTAAAAATAAAGGGAGATACTCAGACCACATATGAGCCTTATAAACATAATGCAGTGCGAGCTCATAAGATATAAATAAAATTGCAAAAGAAAAAACCCTGTCGGATCCCGATCTGCGGAAAAGCAAGAAAAACAAAAAAATCCCCTGGGCCGCTGCTAATAGACATAATTGAGTAATTATACCATTAATTAACACAAATTGTTCAAACATACCAACAACTCAAATGAATGATACATATTAAATAAAGCATTTTATGCTTTTCTCACTTCTTACGGAATAAAATAATGCTAATTTTGAAAATATCTAAAAATGCCTTATTTTAACGTTTACTTATGAAAGGTCAAGATGCTTTATGACATTTAATCAGTTTTTAATGTTCTGCCTTATAAGATTGAACGACAAATTTTTTAAAATAGGTATGCTTATATTGATTAAGCCTACATACCAAGGAAATTGCAGATGATAAAGCTTACAGATAAAAATGAACGGCAGGCTCTCCGCTTTATGGCGCCCTTTCTGATTCTGATGTTTATATTCACCATTATAGTATTCGGAATCGGTTTTTTAACCAGTCTTACCGATGCCCAGGGAATTAATCCTGGAAAAAACATCGGGTTTCTAAATTTCAAGAATATTCTCAAGGACACTTATTTCTGGAATTCTGTTTATGTATCATTTAAATTCGCAGCTGTTTCCGTTGCAATTCAGATTCCGGCTGCGTTTTTGATTTCTTTATGGATAGAAAGCCTGCCGTATAAAAGAATGCAGAGTTTCCTCAAAGCAGCTTTTTTTATTCCGTCTCTGATTAATACTCTTGCAGCAGGAATTCTTTTCAGGCTGTTATTCACCGGAGAACAATGTATCGCAAATATTATCATCGGCTTCGTCGGAGGAAATCCGAATATGAACTGGCTTGATGATAAAACTCTTGCTTTTCCGCTGCTTGTATTTGTTTCTTTCTGGCAATGTATCGGATTTCAGATTATATATTTCTCAGCAAACCTCAGGTCACTTGATCAGTCGCCTTATGAAGCAGCCAGAATTGACGGAGCCGGAAGACTAAGTATACTAAAAAACATCACTTTGCCGCTTATGAAACCCGCTTTGATATTCATGACGATAACATCTGCAGTGTCATCTCTTCTGGTGTTTGACCTCATTCTCGGTCTTTTCCAATATAATATTTATGAGAATGTCACCGGGATTATTCTCTACATCTATCTAAGGGCATTTCAGTGGGATCTTGAAATCGGGGCTGCAAGCGCTGCCGGATGGATTGCTTTTTTTCTGATTCTGGCAGTGAGTCTGCTGCAGCTTAAATTTCTCGGACTTGGTGAAAAACATGAAGATTGAAAACAGATTTCCGGGACTCGACGGACTGCGCGCTGCAGCATGTCTATTAGTAATATTTCATCATGTCGCGCAGAGACTGGACATATACTCACAGCATTTCATTCTTCAGCATATACAGCTCTTCTTTCTGATGGGAAACACCGGTGTAAGCTTTTTTTTCGTACTCAGCGGATTTCTACTTTCTTATCCATTCTGGAAAAATTATATTTCAAACCTTGATTTTCCGGATATTTCAAATTACGCGAAACGCAGGGCTGCACGCATAATGCCGGGCTATTACGCTTCATTCGCAGTAAGTACAATTCTTGCACTGCTTTTTATTCCTGATATGGATTATTTTGCCAGAAGACTGATAACAGGATTAACTTTCACGGCTGGATTTCATTACACAACACTTTTTCCGTCGTTTGTAAATTCACCGTTGTGGTCAATCAGTTTTGAAGTTTTTTCTTATTTACTAATGCCGGTTTTCATGTTCGGCCTATTCCGCTTTACTGGAGAAAAAAGATCATTTAAAAAAGGAATTGTTTATTGGGTGTTCACCCTACTTCTGATAATCGGTATAAATCAGCTTATACACATGTATCTTACTCCTGATAATGTCAAACGAGGATGGGAATTCGGAGTCACAGGCGGATCAAAATGGTGGATGCCGAATTACAACCCAATAGGCTTTTTCGGACATTTCGCATTCGGAATACTAGCCGGCGGAATATGCGCATACTTCATAAAGAATAAAGTACTCAGAGACAGAATCGCTGATAAAAATATTTTCGACATTGCTTCAATTATAAGCTCTGCGGCCATAATAGGACTCCTATGCTATGTACGTAGCGAAGAAGAATTCACTCACAGCATTCAAAAGCAGCCTTACTATTTTCCATATCTTACAGCATTGATTTCAATACTCGCCGTTTCGCTTGTAAATTCAAAATTTACCGGAAAATTATTTGATTCGCGCTTTATGAGATTTACAGCAAAAATATCTTTCGGCCTTTATATCTGGCACTATGTTATAATAGCTTTAATCTCTTTCTATGTTCTTCCCGAATACATGAACTACATGGCAATCAAAGACTGGAAACTATGGGCTGGTGCTTCATTATTGATGATCGCAATTTCATACGGAGCAGCGGCACTTTCTTATCAATTCATCGAAAAACCTTTCATCGAAAGAGTTCAAAGAGTACGGGAAAAAGTATTTAGAGCTAAAAGAAAAATAAGGCCGGGGAAACTTCTCAGTGCATTTTTACTTTGCATTCTCGCTCTTCTGTTTATTTTTCCGCTTTTATGGCTGCTTGACGCATCCCTTCGTCCGCCTCTCGAAGTAATACAATCGCCTCCAGCGATTTTTCAACAGCCTATATGGAAATCAATTGAAAGCTATACGAGGGATTCTTATCTCGCGGCATTCTGGCATTTTGATGTCGGCCGAGCCCTCTTTAATTCGATAATAGTATCTTCAGGAACAATTTTTTTAACAGCAATTGTAGTATCTTTATACGCATACGCTCTTGTCTTTATGGAGTTCAAGCATAAGAAATTTTTTCTGATTCTTGCTCTTTCAACCATGATGATCCCGGCTAACGCACTTATGATTCCGATGTATAAAGTCGCGAAGAATCTGCATCTGCTCAACAGCTGGTTCGGGCTGATTCTTCCAGGCGCTGTCAGCGGATTCGGCGTATTTCTTTTACGGCAGTATTTCCTGAGAATTCCGTTAGCAGTAATTGAAGCTGCGCGTATGGACGGAGCAGGACATTTAAGAATATGGTGGCACATCATACTTCCTCTCGCAAGACCGGCGCTTGCGGCGCTTGCAATAATTCAGTTCCGAATTGTCTGGAATGATTTCCTTAATCCGGTAATAATTATGCGCGATGAAAAGCTTATGACTCTTCCTGTCAGAATTCTGCTGATAAACGACACAGGAGCAGTACTCGC
>DAOMHE010000072.1:0-11337 GCA_035430785.1 Spirochaetota bacterium
TTGAGAATTAATAGCATTTTTCTTATTTTCTCATGATTCTATGGGACAGCAGTGAAATTCGTCAATATAATATTCATATTTGTTTAACGACTTACTTTATTCATCAAAACATTGCTAAAATAATTTATATCTTAACAAAAGATATCTTTTGCTTGTCAAATATTGCCGATATTTTAAACAGTTCATGCATCCAGCTTAATTATTAGTAAAGGTTCAAAATGAAAAAATTTATTGTTATTGCGTTTTCTTTAGTGTCGGTATTGGCTGTTGCTGCAGCTGTTGCCAACAAAACAATTTCTTCAGATTCAGACAAAAAAAATGACATCAAACAAGATGTTAAAACCGCCGAATCAAAAGCATATGTTTTTCCTGATTTTTACAGAGGAATTTATCTGACTCAGCCTTCTGGAAAAAATCCTGAAAAATTAGCTAAGTTCATTGAAATGGCTAAAAAATCCAATATAAATACGCTTGTTATTGATGTTCAGCCGGCTCCGGGAAATAAATGTGCAACTCCGGCAGAGAATGTCAAGATGATTCTTGATGCAGGTCTTCACCCTATTGCCCGTGTTGTCTGCTTTCAGGACGGACTTACAGTTTATCCGGTTTCAAAGGAAAAACTCGAATCAATTTATGCAGTTAGTGAAAGTGCTGCAAAAAACGGATTTAAGGAAATTCAGCTCGATTATATCAGATTTGAAGATTCTTCAAAATTAAAGCATCTCACGTTGGAACAGAGGTACTCATTCGTAGAAACACTCATTTCTACTACAAAAGAAAGAGTTAAATCTTATAATGTGCGTGTTGCCGCAGATGTCTTCGGACGAATCCCTCTTAATGTAAATGATATCATCGGACAGCGTATGGAATCCATGGATAAGGTTGCAGATGTAATCTGCCCGATGGCTTATCCTTCACATTATACGTGGAGCCAGAAAATGATGAAAGATCCTTATTATACCGTTTATACAACTTCAGTCAGAGCTAAAGAAAGAGTTTCGAATGCACATATAGTACCGTATATTCAGGCTTTTAAGATGAAGGTGAAAACAAGCGGTCTTTCTTTTCAAAAATATCAGGAAGAACAGATAAAAGCAGTTCATGACGCTAAAGTCGGCGGATATATTTTCTGGAATGCCGCACAGGAATATGCTACAACTTATCAGGCTATGCAGAACTATTACAATATTAAATAAATCAGACAATAACCAGTTTGCTCTAAGCAAACTGGTTATCTTCAAATATTCTTATTTTTAATAAATTATAAGATTTAATCAAAAAGAATCAGGCAGCGAATACCAAAAACATTCCCCAGGTAATAGTTGCTCCTGTCATCATTCCTGCAAAAACCTCAAGCGGTGTGTGAATTTTCTGAAATATGCGGCTCAATGATATCGCGAATCCAATGATAATTATTGCACTAACGGCAATAATGCTGTCTAAGCTGTACAATGCAGAAACTATTGCTGAAAAAGATAAAGCCGAATGACCTGAAGGCATTCCGCCGCGTAATGGTGTACCTTTTCCGAAATAAGATTTAATCATTATTACGGAAAGTGTTACTATCATCATTGCAGAAAGCGCGATGTCCCCGTTTTCGTGTTTAATAATCTTGAATCCGTTCATATAAAATGATTCAAGATATGGAATCAGAATATAGAATGCAGCTATAATTGCAGTACCTGCTGAAATCAGAACAGCACCGGCAGCCATATCTTTAGTAACTCTTGCCATTTCATTTCTTCTCGGTGATACCATATCAACAAGGGTTTCAACGGCGGAATTGAATATTTCCGAAATAATAACAAGTGCTGCAATCAAAGATACAATAATAAAATCATTTTTTTCAACGCCAAGCACGAAGCAAACAATGAGTAAAATAATTATTACAAGAAAATGAATCCTGACATGCCTTTGCGTTTTAGCTGCATGCAAAATTCCTTCAACTGCATAATTAAGTGATTTAACAAATTTTACCGGCATAAAGAACTCTTTATTATTAATGAATAATTTAAGAATATTAAGTCAAACAAAATTAAAAAACAGCTTATATTTTCCTTGAAAAAAAAAGCACAATAAAAAACAAAAAGGTATGAGTAATTATTTCATATCTCACGACAAATATGCTGAACTTTGTCATAAACTGCTTTCAGCCGCAGAAGCAAAAGGAATTCATTATGATGGAATAATCTGCCCTCTTAAGGGAGGTTTTTTTCTCTCATACTTTATGAGCCGTAATCTGTCTCTGCCCATCAAATATGTCGAAATATCAAGTTATAGGGGTAAATCACGCGGAGACTTTATTATCGGAGATGTTCCCGAGCTCGAATCAGGAAGGTATCTTCTCTGCGACGATATTTATGATTCCGGTGAAACTGTAAGAAAAATAAAAGAAATATTCAATAATGTAATAATCGATGTATATGTTCTTGTTTCAAGGAAAAATCTGGATGAAATTTCTGCAGGAGAAATCATAGGATCCGGCGATTGGGTAGATTTTTATTGGGAACATATATGAGAATATTTGCCTCCATAATTGTTTTATTTTTTTTATCCTGTAAGAGCGGTTCGTCTACAAAAGCCGATTATAACTATAGCCGTATTGTTTCACTTTCCCCTTCCATTACCAGAATGATTATAGACATGGGTAAATCTGATATTCTTGTCGGAATAACTCCGTTTTGTCCGGTAGTAAAAAATGCCGAACTAATAGGTAACTCTATAATCCCCAGCATGGAAAAAATTATATCCTTAAATCCCGACCTTGTAATAATGAGTATTGAAGATGAAACCATGATAAAAAATGAGCAGATCAAATGTGCCGGAATAGAAATATTATATTTAAAAGAAAATGAATCTTATGCAGATATTGAATACAACTATCGTTTGATTGCCAAAAAGCTTAATTATAGTGCTGAAAATAAACTTGCAGGTTATAGACAAATTATAATGTCATTTTCTCCGGTAAAAATGGAAAAGGCAGTTATTCTTTTAAATTCTGTTCCGCTTGTTGCAGTAAGTTCAAATTCATTTATGTCTGATGCCGCTGAAGCTGCAGGGTTTTCAAACATTATAAATACAAAAAATCCCTACCCTTTTATTTCAATGGAATATCTTGCCAAATTAAATCCGGATATTATACTGATTTCTGATATCGGAGGGGCTGTTGAACTTAAAAAGGTTTTAAGACGGATAGGACTAAAAAATATTTCTTTGCAGACTTATAATTCAGAAAATTCCTGTTACTATACCCCGATTGATTATATAGCTTCTGTTAAAAGCTTTAAGGGAAAATGAAACTTAAATATTTATTGCTGCCGTCGATTGTCCTGCTTTATCTGATATTTCTTTCTTCGGGAGGAGATTTCATCAATCTTTTTTCGTTGAGCAATAATACTCCTGATTATTTTATAATAATAAATCTGCGTATTCCAAGATTACTTGTGGCATCATTAACCGGAGCCTCCCTGGCTTTAAGCGCACTTGTGTTTCAGGCAATATTCAGAAATCCGCTTGCCGAAGCATATACTACCGGAGTTTCAGGCGGAGCTTCATTTGCCGCGGCATTCGCAATAATATTTGCAATGCCTTCATCTTCTATTCCGATTTTTGCTTTTGCCGGAGCATCCTTTTCAGCTGCAGCTACGGTAATTGCTGCAAAACGCTTTGAACTTTCCGATTCAAGGCTTATACTTTTCGGAGTAAGCCTAAATATGTTTTTTTCATCTGCAGTCATGCTGCTGTTTTCATTTTCCGAATCCAGAGCAGTACATAAAGCATTGTCTTGGATGATGGGAGATATATCGATAGCAAGATTTGAATTGATACCGTTTATTATTCCTGTATTTGTTGTATCATTTTTGGCAATACTTTATAATTCTCAAAAACTTACAATTATTTCTTTCGGAGAATCCTTTAGAATCGGATCCGGGATAAAGAATTCAGATATTTTAATTCTTTTTCTTGCAGCTTCAGCCCTTGTTTCAATATCTGTTTCAGCCGCCGGAGTAATTCCGTTTGTCGGATTGATTATTCCGCATTTAGTAAGGAATTTTGCCGGAGAAAGCACAAAAAAATTAATATTGCTTGTTCCTGTTTGCGGAGCTGTTTTTTTGACATTATGCGATACTTTCGCACGGACAATTTTTTATCCGTTCGAAATTCCAGCCGGAATAATAACCGGTTTTGCCGGCGGTGCATTCTTTCTTGTAATAATATTCAGGGGAACTGGCCGCAAAGTTATTTAGCTAAATGGAGATATAATGAACAGAAATACACAGTGGATTGCACTCGAGCGTGCTGAAGGAATTGGGAGTGCTTCAATTTCTGAGATATATAAAACTCTTACATCATTGTCGCTTAATATAGATGATTTATTTTCTCTTTCCGAAAAGGAAATTAGAGAAGAGTTTTCGTTTAAGGAAAGTATTATTAAAGGTATTATTTCTGCTATAAAAATTTCTGATGAAATTGAAGATGATTGCGCCGACATGGAAGAAGTCGAAATTAAGCCGTTATTTATTTTCAGCAAAGATTATCCGGAAATATTAAAACAGCGTTTGGGCAATTCTGCTCCTCCGGTATTATATTTAATGGGTTCTCCGATGATTCTAAATGAAACCCTTGCTGCAGTTCTCGCTCATTCTGAAACCAGCGAAAAAGGTTCAATGATAATTTTCAAGGGTGCCAAAATATTAACATCTCATTCAATTACTACAGTCGGAAATATGAGCAAAGGCGGAGGCTCTATTCTTCATAGATCAACAATCGAAGCTGGAGGAAAGACAATTGGAATTCTTCCTTGCGGATTTTTCACATATACTATGACTGAGAAAATACAATCTATCTACAATCCGGATAATTTCTTAATTATATCCCCCTTTTATCTGAAAGAGGAATTCAACATCTATAGAGCAATAGAAAGAAACAAGCTGATCTGCGCTTTATCCAAAGCTGTATTTATTGTTGAATCTCCGGCAAAAGATGAAGGCGGAATATTTGAAGCAGCAAAATCCGCCCAAAAAATGCATATTCCTCTTTTTACAGCGGAATATGCAGAATATTCAGAACCGTCGATGGGAAACCCCGTACTAATTAAAGAATACGGTGCACAGCCTGTAAGGGGACGTAAAGATGAAAGCGGAGTGAGTCCCAATCTTGATGCTTATATCGCTAAAATTAAGTTTAATTAATTTTTAATTTTTTTCATGGACATATCGTGAAGCCGTGAAAAAACCGTAACGGCAATTATAGCTCCTATTGTTGCATAAAGCATATCTGACTGAGTATCCCAAACATATCCTTGTGTCCCGAGAAAAGAATCTGCAGATTCTCCTGTTGCCGCGGATACCCACCATTCAACAAATTCATAAAATGCGCTGATTGCAAGACAAATGGAAACAACGATATATTTAAGCCAGTTTTTACCATTGACGACTTTTAATCTGACAAGAAGTTCTCTTGCTATAAATGCAGGAACAAAACCCTGCATGAAATGACCCACCTTGTCATAATTATTTCTTTCAAAACCGAATGCTTCTTTGAAATAATTGAATAAAGGAACCTCTGCGTAGGTATATTTAGCTCCTATTAGTAATACACAGCAATGAAGGAGAACGAATGAATACACAAACAATGAAAACTTGAATTTTTTATAAGTAAGCGAAAAAATCAAAAAAAACAAAATTGCCGGAGCAGCTTCCAGAAACCATGTAAAATAATCATGCGGATTAATGAGCGACCATATAAATACTGTAAAAAACATAAATATATAAGCTATTAACTTTTTCATACTGCCTCGTTTTATTTATAATCAGACTCACATATGAGCCTGATTTAATTTCTTTATTTCAAATTACTTATAAATGAATTCCAGATTGTCATTATTCTTTCCTTGTAATATTCATCTTTAAAACCTCTGAGATCAACTTTCAGGCCGCCCTTTTTTTTATAATAAACATCGGCTAAACCTGCTTTTTCTTTCCCAAGATAGATTTCTATTCGTGAATATCCCTGTTTCTCCAACCGTTTTACTGCCAGTCCTTCATTCATGATATCTGAGCAGAATGTTTCGGCATATGATATTCTTTCGTTTTCGGTATCATTTGATACAGGTTTAGACATCGCTCCGGTTTTTGCTAGAGAATCGGCAATTTCATTATATTCATCACCGGAATGGGCTTTAACCTTTATCCATTTAATATTGATATCTGATTCTTTTACAAATGAGGCATATTCTTTTGTCAGTTTGATATTAGTTTTCCATTTTCCCTGCGCCCAGGAAGATACACCTTCATAATCATAATGAATCATAATATCCTTAACTGAGTTATCTTTACACCAAACTATAACTTTTTTGGCTGCCTCAATTTCTCCTGCAACCTGGCGGTGTGATCCGTCAGAATCAACATAGCCTGATTCTTGATGTATAACATCATTTTCATTTACAATTATGAAACCGTAGCCGGTATTCCCATTAATGAACGATCCATCGACATAAGCTTTATACATCAGATCCGGACCCCTTTAACTTCGATGCAAAATCAATTATTCTGTCTGTTCTTTTTTCTGCATCAATTTTTGTATCTCCGAGATAATCTGATGCAAGTTTAAACTGCTCAATAAAGCTTTCCCTGTTTTTGCTGATTACTGATTCTAAAAGTTCCTGAGACGTTTTAATATAGGTCTCAAGAATCTCAGGTACTTTAGGATTAGATATGGCAATATCAGCATATAATTCGGGATTCTGGTTTAAAATTCTCTCTGCGAAATCTACTCTCATCCGGTAAACAGGAGAGGCGAATTTTTCAATTTCTTCAGGGACTGCATTCATTTTTCTCATTGTATTAACTAATGTTATAGAAGTAAAATGAATAAGACCTTGTACAATTGCCATTACTTCATCATGTTTTTCAGGAGTTGTAATTTCAATTAAAGCACCTGCTTGTTTAAACATTGCTGCAATTTCGGGAATCCATTTATTTCCACGCGCAGGAGTAAGAACAATTACCTGATTCTGAAGATTATTAACAGAAGGCCCGAAAACCGGATGGCAACCGATTACTTCACAGGTTGAATTTTGAAGCATTGCGTCAACTTCCCTTTTTTTCAGGGAAGTAAAATCCATCAGTAAAGAATCTTTATTTACAAGAGGAGCTATGCGGCTTATAACTTCAATGGTGTGATTAATGGGAACTGTAATAATTACTATATCATTTGTCAGGGCACATTCTTCCGGAGTAACAGCCGTATGTCTGGACGTTACTGTTACGGTATGACCCATTGATTTAAAAACGCCGGAAAAAAGAGACCCCATGCCTCCAGTTCCGCCGATTATTCCAATTTTTCGGTGCATTCAATTACCTTTGACCAAAATAATGACGATTTATGCCTTTGCAATAATCACAATTTCTCAAAATCCTGTAAACAAATTTCTTTTTATGTTTTTTTTGAAATTTACTTTACAGAGTTTAAAAGTAAAATAGTCTGGACGTAGTGGTGTTATATGGAACTCGGCAGTATCTTCAAACCTGAAAACGTTCTGTTTCTTACAAGTAATGAAAAGCAAGTTGCAATCAAAGAAATGATTTCTCACCTTGAATCGCAGAAAAAAATCAATTCAACTCCCCGTTATTACGCACAGGTGATTCACCGGGAATCACTCGAAAATACAGGCATCGGCAATGGTTTTGCTATTCCTCATGCAAGAACTGATTCAGTTAACGAATTAAATTTTGTTTTCGGAATTTCCTCAGAAGGGATCAATTATTCCAGTTATGACAATAAAAACGTAAAATACCTTCTTCTTTGCATTTTTCCGACATCAATGAGTACCGAATATCTTTTTCTTGTCAGTATGATTGCAAAAATATTTTCGGTTAAAAAGAACCGTGATGAGCTTGATGGCGCAAAATCAAGTGAGGAAGTTTATTCAATACTCAAAAAGCATTCCGAAAATTATTATGATAATATTGATTCAAACAAACCCGTTCAGATGGATCATTCAGCAAATCTTGCAGGAGTACCTACTTCCGATCTTGAACTTTTAATCAGACTTGACCGGTTAAACCGTTTATACGATGAAACAAAAAGTCCTGAAATACATTCTAAAATTGAATCACTTTGCGGGCTAATTGACAAACGTTCTTTTGCATATTATGAAAAAATGCGCAGCAAATGTTCTGAACCTTTTGCAATAGTCGAAAAGAATACATGTTCGGGATGCCACATGAATATTCCGCCTATAGAAATAAATGAAATAATGGAGAGAAACAAGATTTCCATTTGCTCATATTGCGGCCGATTTTTGATTATTTTATAAGAATTTTCTGAATCTGTACGAAAGCCACTGTAAGACAAAGTGTAAAACTGATCTTCTCTCATAATGTTCCAGAGTCATCTGTTTGGATTTAGAAATATCGCTCTTAAAGATTTCTTTCATCTGTTTCCCGAATTCCTGATCGAGAATGACTGCGTTTATCTCAAGATTGTAATTAACGCTTCTGCGGTCAAGATTAGCAGATCCGATAGTTGACCAGATTCCGTCAATTACCGCTGTTTTAGCATGAAGAACAGAATGATCGTACTCATAGATTTTAACTCCATTCTTCAAAAATCTTTTATATAGATACATCCCTGCATATCTCACTATCGGTATATCCGTCTTTTTGGGAAGAATGAGACATACATCAACGCCCTTCATTGCTGAATTGATCAATGCCCTGTATATTTTCGAATCCGGTACAAAATAAGCATTAGTTATATAGATAAATTCCTTTGCGTTTCTAATCGCTGAAAGATAAGATTCTTTTATTGGTCTAATATTTCTTCTGGTTTTACTTGAAAGAATCATAACAAGTTTTCCGTCACGCTTGCTTAATTCCGGAAAATATGAAGCAAAATCAGAAATTATTCCGCCGCTTCGAATATAATTTTCCATAAAAAAATACTGAATATCTTTAACTGCAGGTCCTTCAATTTTAATGTGAGTATCGCGCCATTCATCACCCTTATATTTTTTTCCTGCATATTCCTTGCCAATGTTCATACCGCCGATAAATGCAGTTTTGCCGTCAATAACCATAAGCTTTCTATGATCGCGAAGATTTATTTTTAATATTTTTCTGATATTTAATATGGGATGAAATTCAATAATATCAATGCCTGAAGATTTCATAAATTCGAAAAGTTTAGAATTTGTCTGAACCGATCCGACTGAATCATATATGAGGTTAATTTCAACACCGCGTGCCGACGCTTTTGCAAGCTCCTTCGCAATCAGCCATCCGACATTATCGCTGTTGAAAATATAGGTTTCAAGATTAATGCTTTTCTTTGCTTTTTTGATAGATGAAATTATTAGTGAAAAACATACGTCTCCGTCTGTTATGACATTAATAGTATTTCCCCCCGAAAGACCACCGATTCTGAGTTTTCTCATTTCCCTCAGATACTTTGGGAGAAAGTACCGGTTTTTTAACGATTTTAAATGCAAAATGTCATTAAAATCACTCATTTCGCTAAGACGGCTCTTTTCTTCTTGGCTTTGGTTTCGATTTTAAAAACAATAGCATCGTTGCAAATAACTTTTATGGAAATTATATCACCCGGATCGGCTGATATAATTTTTGAAGATAAGTTGTCTTCTATTTCTGATTGAATTATTCTTCTCAAAAATCTGGCACCATATTCTTCACTAAAACCTTTTTCTGCAATATAATCAACAGCTTTAGAATCAAAATCAATGTTGATTTTTCTTTCCAGAAGAGTATTCTTAATCTCTGCAAACATTAAAGTTACAATTTCTTTTATATCAGTACGATTCAAATGCGAAAATGCTATTATTTCATCAATTCTGTTTATAAACTCAGGATTAAATGATTTTTTAACTTCATCAAAAGCTTTAACATTTTCTTCGATAGAGCTTCCCGCAAATCCCAGTTTTCCTGTACGGTCGAATCTTGAATTGCCGATATTTGATGTCATTATTATCAATGTATCACGGAATGAAATTTTATTGCCGGAATTATCTGTTAATTCACCCTCATCAAATATTTGAAGAAGAATATTAAAAAAATCAGGATGTGCTTTCTCAATTTCATCAAACAGAATTACGCAATATGGTTTTCGCTTGATTTTCTCCGTGAGTTGTCCGCCATCCTCATAACCGACATATCCCGGAGGAGAACCTGCAAGACGGGAAACCGCATGTTTCTCCATATACTCACTCATATCAATTCGTATCAGCGAGTTGTTGTCGCCGAAGTAATTGCGGGCAAGAACTTTTGCAAGCTCTGTTTTACCTACTCCGGTAGGTCCTGCGAAAAGAAATATTCCAATTGGTCTGTTAGTTCTGCGAAGACCAGCTGTCGAGCGTCTTAATGATCTGCATATTGAAGATATTGCAGACTCCTGACCGATTATTTCTTTCTGTAAATATTTTTCCAGGTTTAAGATTTTATTTTTATCTTCAAAACCCATTTCCGCAACAGGAATTGAAGTTGATTGAGATACTATTTTTTTAATGCAATCTTCAGTAACAGTAACAGTGTATTTTCCGGTTCTATTTTTCCAATCGGCAATTTTTTTAGAAAAATCTTTTTTTAACTTAATAATTTCGTCTCTGACAAATGCCGCCTGTTCATAATTCTGATTCTCTACATAAATCATTTTTTCAGATTTTTTTTTGTCGATAGTTTTCTCTATTTCGGAAATATCTTCGGGTTTAAAGGAGTTTTCAAGTTTCGCTTTAGCACCTGCCTCATCAAGAAGATCTATCGCTTTATCCGGAAGGAATCTGTCTCGGATATATCTTGCTGATAATCTTGCTGCAGCCTCAATAGCTGAATCTTCATACTTAACTTTATGATGCTGTTCAAATGTTTCTTTAAGTCCTGTCAGTATTTTAACTGTTCCTTCAATGGAAGGTTCTTTTACAAGAACAGTTTGAAATCTTCTTTCCAGTGCAGCATCTTTTTCTATATACTTTTTATATTCTTTAAGAGTTGTTGCTCCGATACACTGTATTTCACTTCTGGCAAGAAACGGCTTAAGAATATTTGCAGCATCAATAGCTCCTTCCGCAGCCCCCGCTCCCATTATTGTATGAAGCTCGTCAATAAATAGAATTATATTTGATGAATTTTTTATTTCATTGATAATCTTTTTTAGTCTATCTTCAAATTCACCGCGGTATTTTGTTCCGGCAACAATTGATGCAATATCGAAAGAAAGAATAACTTTATTATTTAATATATCCGGAACATTTTTACATGCAATTCTCTGTGCAAGGCCTTCTGCTATAGCAGTTTTTCCAACACCTGCTTCACCGATTAGAAC
>DAOMHE010000073.1:0-2357 GCA_035430785.1 Spirochaetota bacterium
TTTTTTCAAGCAAAAGACGGCATACGAGGTTTGATCTCATGACTGGAGTTCAGACGTGTGCTCTTCCGTCAAATACGGCAACAGCTCCGCCTATCGAAAGTAAATTAAACAGCGCACGCGAACTTGCTCCGTAACGAAGAAGCTCATCATCTCTGGTTTTTCTTACAATTGCGGTCGCATAAGAAATCAGTTCGTCTGAAAAAGTAAGTGCTTTAAAATCTTTTTTCCACATTGCAATTAAGTCATCTCTTTTTGCAAAAGGCTTAATTTTTGAAACATCAATCGGAATTTCATTCGAAAGATATTTCTTAGCCAGATTAATTTCATTTTCTTCGCTGAGATATCCTACACGCAACACAAGAGAGAAACGGTCTATCTCTGCTTCAGGCAACGGATAAGTACCTTCCATTTCACGAGGATTCTCAGTCGCAAGAACCCAAAAACGTTCATCAAGCGGATAATCCTTTCCTTCTACAGATACTATTCGTTCTTCCATTGCCTCAAGAAGTGCACTCTGGGTTCTTGCAGGCGAACGGTTAATTTCATCAGCAATAAATATATCACAAAATACCGGACCAGGAATAAATTTCAAACTGATTCCCTTATCCTCTCCGCTTTTTGAAACAGGAAGCATATATCCGGTTATATCAGACGGCATCAAATCGGGAGTAAACTGAACACGCTTTGTTTTCTTTCCGAGTAGAGCTCCCATTACTTTTACTGCAGATGTTTTAGCAACCCCCGGAGGGCCCTCAAGAAGAACATGGCCCTTCGTCAGATAACCAGCAAGCAGCATCTCGCCGAGAAGAGCATCATCCGTTATATATTCATGAAATCTTTCAATTAAATCGCGGTAAACAGTTGCCGTATTTTTTTTCATTTAATCTCCTCTTTCATTCGCTTTAAATATTTTTCAGCCTGAACAAACTGCGCTGCAAAACGCGCCTTAGCATCATTTTTAATGAACGGCTCAATTGCAGAATAGTCATATCTTCTTATTCTATCTTCAAATTTAACTCTGCGTAACACTTCAACCGGCACACCGCTGCGCACAAAAAATATAATTCCGCAGAAAATAAAGATTACGGCGATTATAATTGCATAAAAAGCCGATGACGAAAATATGCTCATCGATGAATCTATGCCCGTCGTAAGATGCTCAAAAGTATAAACCTGCCTGTTCTTTGACCCCAGAACAGCAAACATTTTTTCCATAAATACAAGACCGGACGAAATTATTTCCGGAGAACCCTGTTTAGCAATGGGTTTAGCATTCTGCATTTCAAAAAAATCAGACTTATCCGATTCGTCTTTGATGGCAGAAGTATCAACACCGCTTTTTTCAAGTATCTCAATCATATCTACATCTTTAAACGTAAGCTCTTTTTTTTCTCCGTTAAAACAAGGCAGAACTGAAAAGAGCCAGTAAATACCTCCGCCGTTCCATTCTGCTCTTTGCATTTTCGAAAGAGCAACATTTCCTTCAAAGCTTTTAAGTAAAGGCGTAAAAGGATATGTTTTCATAAAGCGCTGAAGTGAAAAATATTTATCAATACGTAAAGCCGTTCTCTGAAAATTATATGACCTTCCCGCAGCAGTTGGAAAAAAGAATTCCGGTTCAGAAATAAAAATATTTTTATAATCTGCTCTTGCCTTGTCGTCATAATCGACTTTCGCAGCTTTCAAAAAATTTCTCGTATTGGTAAAACTATCTATATCAGGAGTAATAAGAAATACGATTCCCCCGCGGCTGATATACTTTAATAACTCTTCTGACTCAGTTTCATTCCATTCTTTTTGCGGATTTAATATTATAACTGAGGTTTTAACATTATCTTTGATTTTTCCGTTTGACTCGGTATCAGGATACCACGGAAGAAAATGCTGATTGAGATTATACTTTTTCTTCAATGCCGCGAATATCGCAGAATATCCGAAACGAGTATCGCTGTAAAAAGATGTTTCCTCACTATACCATCTTTGCGCACTGATTTCGCGCGGCATTTCTGCTTTTTCTTTAACCATGCCTTTTTCAGCAGCGATAAAAAGAGCTATTCCCGCGGCTAAAATTATAACCGACGCAATAAGATAATGCCTTGTTGTTGAAAAAAGATTTTTCATTTGCCCGACCTTATCCGCCTGCTTCTATTTTTTTTTATTTCAGGATAAGTATCAGAAGCGTATTTCTCCACTGATTCAAATGAGACTATACCAGCCTTCTCTTTTTTATGAATTATTCTTCCGTAAACATCCAGAAGAACATCATCTGAAACTGATTCATTTCCGAATATAAGTTCACGGAAAGTTCTGCCGCCGAGATGATAAAGCTGTGAAACAGATTTAATCAATAAACGCAT
>DAOMHE010000073.1:2457-11130 GCA_035430785.1 Spirochaetota bacterium
AAGTTCTGCCGCCGAGATGATAAAGCTGTGAAACAGATTTAATCAATAAACGCATTGCCTCGGAATAATTTCCCTGTCTAAAAAGAATAAGATAATCATATTCATTTCTGTTTTTCTTTTTTCGTGAAAATATTCTGCCGAAAAAAGCAGCAATATCTCTGCGGAAATATTTAATTAAAAAAAACAGAACCAAAGCAATCAAAAGAATGAAAAAACCATAAAACAGCAAATCCTTCGCCATTGCAATATCAGGAAGATTATCAAAAATGTGAAACAATTTCGCAAGTTTCGAATAAATCTTTTCCAGGAAATTCCCGATAAAATCAGGAAAGTTCACAGAATCAAGAGACTGAATCTTTGACAGTTCAGTCTCCCAGAGTCCCGCAAGCTCGGAATTATTCTGCTGAGGCATTCTTTATTTCCTCTAAGTATGGATAATTCCCGAAATAAAGATTCTCAATAGTATAAGCCGTCTGCAGTGAAAAAGAATATACGCAAACCAGAAGCATAACAAAAAGCATAACAGCAAAAATCAAACCTGTCGACAAATATGCAAATACACTTTTGTCCGGAATAAAAAAACCGATTAGAAACAGAATCAGCACAATAAAAATTCCGCCCAAATTGTATATCAATCCGGTAAGAAAGTTCGCTAAAACAATACGCCAGAGATTTCCGCCGAAAAAACCGCCCTTTCTATTTCCGCACGCTTTAAATGGAATTAAACACGAAAGCTTAATGCATCTTATAGGATATATTTTTCTAAAAACGGAAAGAACTGTTGCCTGTGAAACAATTGCCATTAGAACATACTGAAATACAATTGAAACTATTTGAAGAACTATTTGAAAAAGAACACCGATAATAGGTCCGATAATTGGTAATATCGCTGAAAACAGCGCAATAATACCGACTATTATCAAAACCGGAATCATGAAAACCAGTATAGCTGCAATAACCAAAACGTAAGAATTAGTAAATGACATTACAATATATTTAAAAAAACTTCTTAGTGGCAATTCGGAAAAAGCCTGGCTTTTTTTAATATACGAAAAGTACATATAATATAAACAAACAAGCACTCCCGGCAGAAGAACTATTAAATAAGCATAGGCCAATCCCATCTTCTTTAGACCTTTCAAAGCCATGCGCGCGAGTTCGATGGAAGTTCCCGTACCGCTTCCTGTGACTTCCTGAATTTTTCTGCTAATTGTCTCCGCCCAGAAGTAATTTACTGCATAATCCATCACTCCGGCGAGAATCAAGGCAGCGATAGACATTATAATTATCAGGTTTAAATTGCTCTTGAGAATCTTCGGGACATGCTTAAACGCTGATGAAAGCATGTCGCTGACATTACGTACAATAGCCGGTTTATCAAAACCTGTATTATCGTTTTCTATTCTTAATTCCTGCATACAAATGAACTCCATGATGAATAATAAAATATATACCGAAAAGCATGAGGCCTGTAATCAGAGCTTCCGTAATTGCTTTAGTGTGAGCCATGCGCTTCCCCATCGCAGGGGAAATCTGACTCTCAACTATTCCGCAGACAAAAAGCCACATAAAAAATATTAAAAGCGAATTAATTCCTTTCCAGAATTCTTCCGCAAAATACGATAATTTACTTCCCTTGGGAACAAAGAAAAATGATAATCCTGTCTTCATGCCTATAGCCGAAGAAAAAATAATTATCGAAATTTCAAGAATACCATGATTTAAGACAAACTGAACAAGATTAAGCGCCATCGAAAACTTATGCGTAGCGGCCATTATGCTTCCCAGATGCCATCCGTTGAAAACCGCGATAAAAATGCTGGGAATACCGAGAACTATTCCGTAGCAAAAAGCTTTCAATGTCACCAGCACATTATTTACTATTATGCCGACACCGCCCGAAACCGGATCCTCAGACAATACATTTGTCCAAAGCTCTCCCCGTGAAAGATTTTCCTGAATATGCTGAGGCAGAAAAAATTCTCCATAATGAGTAAAAAGAGAAGTCGAAGCAAATGCGGCTAATGCAGCTGATGTAAAAAGAACCGCAAACATAAGAATCCACGGAAACGCAGAACTCATTGTTTCGTGATGGATGCGGAGTCTTCTTAAAAAGAATGAAAAGAATATATGTCTTTTGGTAACACGAAAAGATCCTGTTTTATCATGATACAGCACGGCATTTGAATCTCTGTATCCTGTTTTAAAAAAAGAGATTACCGTTTTTACGTACATCTGATATCTTTCAGCGATAGTCCCGTGAGCAAAATATCTAGATCTGATGAATGATATATCTGATGCGGTCGAATCCATTTTCTTCCAGAAAGAATAAAAAGAATTTACGTCACGCAGTTTCTTACGTGAAGATTTCGGATCAATAAGTACCGGACGGCGCGAAAGAAATTTACTCAGCGACTCACCCATTGGACTCCTCCTCTGTCAAGCGCCTCGGAAAATTTCTCGAGAATTTTCTTATTCTGCAAAACCGCATCATCTCCTTCAGTCATAAATCTGTTTTTCATAGGAGGGATATTATCTGTAAGTACTCTGATTATCTTTTCTACAGTATAAATCTCGGAATGATTGCCAGAAATGATCTGCGGAATCATGGATAGATAATACCTTTGCCAGAGAATTGCCTTTGCCTGATATCTGAAATCAAGAACAAAAGCACCTTTCGAAGAATTCATATCCGGCATGTGCATTCTTTTTCTGCGCATATTCTTCACAACCGTCGAACACAAAATATCATAAAAGGTCTGTCTCCGCGGTGTTGCAAGAATAAAGATAACCCCGAACATCGATTCTATGTCCCGCAGAATCGCCCTCATAAATATCTGATAGAAAGAAGGTCTTTCTCCGTTTTCACTGATTATACCTATTCCGCATATAAGCTTACCCGGCGAACGTCCTTTCAAAATATATTCGCTCAATGTTACAGGAAATAAAAATACAGCATAGGCTATAAAGACTAATATTGAAATGATGATGGTCATCGCAATTTCACTGAGGTCATTCCCCGATGTAGATTCTGATGAAATAGAATCGGATGCGGAAGCCAGAGAATCCCAGATTCCGAGTTTTTGAAGAAGTATTACAAGCCAAATAAAGAGAAGCCAGAATATACCAAGAAATATTCTATCTAGAATATATGCAGATCCGCGCGAAAAAATCGAAGCAGAATCAAGTTCAATCGGATTTCCGAAATGATCACTGAACACTAATATTCCTCTTCGAAGTCGTTTACTATTATTTCAATTTCATCATAGAATTTATAATCAAGACCGTCAAGCTGCATAACCGTTATACGATAACGTCCCTCTTCAAGCGAATCGATTTCACCGTAATAAATTCCCGAAGCCGGAAAAACAACACCTTTATCTTTATAAACATCAACCCATACAGTTTCTTTTTTCTGAACAACAATTCCAAGCTTACGTACTTCTTTTGCTTTAGGAAATTTATAAATCCATTTAATCTTATCATTAATGGAAAATTCCGCTTCTGAATCAAGTCTGCGGTAACCGTCCATATCGGCAAATTTATATGCGAATTCGCCTTTCTCTTTTGAACAAAAAGAAATCACCAGGCAAAACAGACACAGCAGGGGTTTAATCGATCTTATACTGATCTTTATCAAGCTCGATAATCCTCCCTGAACCTGTCTGTCTTGAATTATTTGATTTGGCAAATGAAGCTTTTTTGGCATTTTTTGTAATTTTTCTGACGGAATAAAACATCCGGAAGACAGCATAAGCAATCTTCAAAAAAAACATAAGCATAATAACACCTATAAATATGAGAATAAAAGCTAATACGCTCATATCAGCCTCTGTCCAGAATATTTTTCATTTCTATAACTGCATTTTCAAGACCGGTAAAAACTGACCTTGAAATAATCGAATGCCCGATATTAAGTTCGTGAAGTTTTTCCATTTTAAGAATAGGAATAACGTTAGTATAATTCAGACCATGACCGGCATTGACAATTAGACCTATAGCTGTTGCCGCAGACGATGCATCATATAAGCGTTTAAGCTCATGGTCAATATCGTTTGATTCAGTTTTAAGCGAATAGCTTCCGGTATGAAACTCAACATATTCCGCGCCGGTTTTAAATGAATAATCAATAGCCTTCATATCCGGTTCAATAAAAAGAGATGATGAGATTCCGGATTGTTTAAAATCCTCAACGAGTGATTTAATTTTTTCAAAATTAGAAACAACATCAAGACCGCCTTCGGTAGTAACTTCCATACGCTTCTCAGGTACAATCGTTACCATAAAAGGCTTTGCCTTTTTTGCTACAGAGATAACATCATCAGAAAGCGCCATTTCAAGATTAAGCTTAATCGAAATGCGCTCTTTAATCTGAAAAAGATCTGCATCCTGAATATGTCGTCTGTCTTCCCGAAGGTGAATTGTTATTCCATTTACTCCGCAGCGTTCACAAATAAGAGCTGCATCAATTACCGAAGGCTCCGAACCGCCTCTTGCCTGCCTCAGAGTAGCAACATGATCAATATTTACGCCCAAAAGAATTCCCATACTGCCTCATTTCCTGCGGATTTTAATGCTGATTGTTTCCGGAACAATCGACACAAAATTAATATCTTTTCTCTTATCAAAAATTACCTTAACAGGAAAATCCTTAATCGCGACTCCTTCAGAATTCATATCCTGATCATACCGCACATCATACAAAGACATATCAATATATGCTTCTGCTTCAGATTCATCTACACGTTTATCCTCATCAGTTTTAAGAAACAGATCTATATTTTTTGTCAAAATTTTGTAATCATAATTATGGCCGGCACCGCGTACAGAAACAGGAACGCTTATTTTAATAACATCCTTTTCCGGTGAAAGCATAAAATTTACAGTAATAAATTCAGGCTGCACTCCGATTTTTTCGCGGTCAGGGACTGTTATCCGCACTGATTTTTTAAAATTTGTTTTTTCTCCCGAAATAACAACAGGTTCAGTTTCAACGCTTTCAATTGAGTTTATCTCCGATTCGGCTCCGCTGATCGTACAATATTCCGGATTCATTTTTGTATTCACGATAACAAATGATTCTTCGACTTTACCTTCAATCTTAAGGTTTATAGGAACCCGCTTAACTGCTTTTCGATCAACAAGAACAAACATCTTTCTATCAGAAAGTTCATATTTCAGAGAATCATACTGCTCAGAAAAATTTATATTCAAATCATATTTTGCAAGTTTTCCAACTACAGGATTACGGAGATCCACTTCAACTGAAATAGATTTTTTACTTACATTCTTAATATCTTCTTTATTACCGCGAAGAGTAACAACGACTGACTTCTTTTGAAATTCGGTTACTACCATATCGGCAGACAGATTAATCGGAACAACGTTTATATTAAAAGAAACACTTCCGACTTTCTTGCTTCCGATATAAAACCAGAGAAGAACCGCAAACCCAAGCGCCACAATTTTCGGAAGAAAACTCTTCCTCGAAAAAAATGTTTTCAGAAATTCAATGCTTTTCATTTGACAGAATACTTCCCTTCATAAGCAGTCTTGGGATTCATAAAATATATTATCATGTTTTTCAGATCCTGCGGCCTGATTTTTGAATAAAGCTTGCTGTTGACCATTATGGAAATACCTCCGGTTTCCTCACTTGTCAAAATGACAAGTGCATCACTTTCTTCAGCAATTCCCAAAGCCGCTCTGTGACGTGCTCCATGATGTTTTTTTATCTGCTTCGAATCAGACAAAGGAAGATAACAAGCCGCAGCGGCAATTTTCCCCTGCTGAATGATAATCGCTCCGTCATGAAGATCTGTATTATGATGGAAAATTGTACGTATCAGCTCTTCACTTATTCCTGCATTTACTGCAACACCTGATTCAATATAATTCCTCAAACCGCTGTTTCTTTCGATTACAATCAATGAACCGGTTTTCTCTTCAGACATGCTGATTACGGCACTGACAAGTTCATCCAGCTGAAGTGCATCTTCGCTGAATGATGCAGAAAGCCAGCTTCTTTGCGCAAACTGGCTGATCAACCGCCGTAGCTCAGGCTGGAAAAGAACTATTACAGCCAAAACTAAATATGAAGTCAGATTTGTTATTATCCAATTGACTGTATCCAGCTGAAGCTTATTTGATATAACAGAAAATATGAAAATGGCAATCAGCCCTTTGAGAAGCTGAACAGCCTTGGTATGTGACAAAAAACGGTAAACATAATAAAACAATACGGCAACGAGAAGAATATCCACCGCAACACGCATGTAATCCCATACTTCTGATATTCTCATCATCGCTATGTAAAAAAACTGAGGCATTCAGCACACCTTCCCAAGCATTTCAACAGCAGATAAAGCAAGCCTATGAGCTTTCACATCATGCACGCGAATTATATCGGCGCCCCCGAGTACCGCGACAGAATTAAGGGCTATCGTTGCCGGAAGCCGGTCCTCCGGACTGTTATAAAGTCCGCCGATCAAAGACTTCCGCGAAAGCGCGATAAGAAGATCATAGCCGAGCTTTTTAAAGCTGTCGACATTGTAAATAATTCTATAATTATCTTCAAGCGTTTTACCGAATCCTATACCCGGATCGAGAATAATATTTTCTTTTTTGACTCCGGCTTCAATAGCCGATTTCGCCTTTCTTGAAAGAAAATCGCAAATGTCCTCTATAAGATTTCCGTAAACAGGATTATCCTGCATAGTTTTCGGTTTTCCCTTCATGTGCATTATTACAAGTGACGCATTATGTTTTGCCGCAACAGAAGGCATATCATGAGAATATTCATATCCGCTGACGTCATTTATCATTCTGGCGCCTGCAGCAAGAGCTTCATCCGCAATCTTAGATTTCATAGTATCTATTGAGACAAAAGCCCCCAGTTCTGATACAATTTTTTCGACAACCGGCAGAACTCTTGCAAGTTCATCATCTTCAGAAACTTCATCCGAACCAGGACGCGTCGATTCTCCGCCCACATCAATTATATCCGCACCGTCTCTTAACATCTCCTCTGCACGGAAAAGGGCTGAATCAAGATTATTATATTTTCCGCCGTCATAGAACGAATCGGGTGTTACATTCAGTATCCCCATTATTCTGACTTTGGACGTCATCAAAACACCGCCGAAAGAGAAACCGAATTATTATAACCCAGATCAACCGGATCAACTGAAAAAGCGTATGAAAACTCATATTTACCGGAAATTGAAATCACTGCGCCGGCAGTCAGACATTTGTCGGCAAGACCCGTCATAAAAGAAACAGAATCCATATAGTAAGAAAATCCCATATTGAAGGCAAAAGAATCCGATTCGAGCCTTCTGACGGTCGAAGCCGAAAGAATAACCGTTCTGCTTGCATTTGAGAATGATAAACCGCCGCGGATTAAAGGCGAACCGAAATCATATTTATCCCCGTCGATTGAACCGCCGTACATGAATAAACCCAGATCTTGAGCAACTACTCCAATCTTGAGTATCGGCAGAATATAAAACTGAGCACCGACGTCACCTGCGGCTCCATAGTAGACATCTCCGTCAATATTCTCGGTCAAACCCTTGAAGGTAAATCCGAAATTAGCGAGTTTCGATTCAAACGCATACGAAATGGATGCAACAGTTGCGGTATATGAAGCCTTACCTGTAAGATTGCCGGATTCATCACGTGTTTCAATATCGGGAGAATTAATAGCATAGGCACCGACTGCCATAACACCATTAAATAATTTGAAGGCAGAAGCAGCAAAAAGCGAACGGCGGTCGATATCGATAGTTGAAGCTGTAAAACCCAACTGCAAAAAACCCTTTCTCGAATTATCATCCATCTTCCGGATATCTTCTTCAGAAATATCCTCAATTTCACCCTTATCAGCCTTTTTGCGAATCTCATCGGCTGTCAGTTTTTTTTTATTATAAATTGATATAAGACCGGCGGGATTCCAGTAAACCGAATAAACATCATCCGAGTAAGATTCACAGGATCTGCCGGATGCGATATATTCTGATCCGATAAAGCAGTTACGTGTAAACGCGCCCCTGACACCGAGTCCGGCGCTATAAACATTTGAACAAAGAAGAATTGCGGCAATGATGATGATTTGTTTCATTTTTTCTTAACCAAAATGCGTATAATCTTTTTATAATTTTCGCCGGTAAGATCGTTTATAACATCAATTTTTATAATATAAAAGCCTGCCGCAATTTTGCCGCCCTTGTTGTTATAGCCCTTCCACTTGATGGGAAAGGAATTATACTTTCTGGAATAAACCAGATCACTGGCAATGTCGTATATTCGAAAATTAATTTCAACGTTTCCGCTTATTTCTCCGCTTTTATCATCAATCGTAAGAGTCTGGAAAGACGGATCAAAAGGTACTGGATAGGCAATTATATCCGCAGAATCGATATTCGAAAAAGCGAAAAACAACAATATAAGAATGATTATTTTTTTCATGACTAATGGAAATCACATAGAAATCAAAGGTCAATCTATTTTCACAAAAAACACTCTATCTTGAAAGCGGAACAATGTCCTCTGAGCGGTCTATTTTCCATTTCCCTTCTTCATACTTAAACGGAATTTCGAGTTCAAGTCCTATAAGATTCATGGAAGGATTTTTAATTATCCGGATAACTATAACAGCATCAGAACCCGAAA
>DAOMHE010000074.1:0-2678 GCA_035430785.1 Spirochaetota bacterium
AGTTTACTCAGAATAATTACAGTGATTACTGGTATCAGGTAAAATCAAGTATATCTGGAAAAGAAGTTAGCGGATACATCTGGGGCGGGGCAATTTCTAAGGCTTACATTGTAAAAGATTTTGACGGAGACAAAAAGCTGGAGATGCTGCTTTTCGGAATAACGAACTGCGACGAAGAAATGTTTAAATGGGCGGAAGCGCGTCTTGTAAAAAACGGTAAAATTGTTTCATCATTAAAATTCCGTATCGAAGATTTTAATGAATCGGAAGAAGCGGACAAGAGTGAATTCGTTTATTCCATAAGTGCTGAATTATTTTCCCAGAAAATAAATTCTTTCAGTTTTCTAAAACTCGAATCATTTTATGAAGCATGCGATTATCCCGGATTCTTTTATCTTTTTGCAACTGACGGCAAATCGATACACAAGGTTGCCAATGATACCTTTTCTTCCGGTGAAGGCGGAGGAGTAAAATTAAATGTAAGTTTTGAAAAAACAAAACTGGTATTAAAAAGAACGGTGTATGAAAATGAGTTTCCGGAAAGCGGAGACGCTGTTGTTAAGACAATAGAAGAAAAAATTGAGAAGTTTAAGTACAACGGTAAAACGTTTGTCAAAGAACAATAAAGCAATATAGAATAATAATTCAAATAAAATTTAGTGCACAGTCGGTGATTATATTGCCGATTGTGCGTCTTCCGTAATTAAGAAAATTAAATCTCATTTATCTCATCAAGTTGACGTGAAAAACTTTTGCGATTATCCTCTTGACAATATTTTTACGCAAAAATAGTTTGACAGTCAAAATATTTGACTCTCAAATATTTTGAAACTTTTATTAAACGGGCTGTGTCGATAGTATGTCAAGGGCTCATGAGCTGTTAAACGAACTTGTTGGTGATATCTTTGTTGATATTTTAAACATTGAAGAGAAAGCGCTTCGTTATTGTAAGATCAAAGATCTTTCCATTGCCGAAATGCATGTTATTGAACAGGTCGGTGACGGTGATCCGAAGAGCATGTCTGAAGTTGCAGCTGCACTCGGAATAACAATGGGCTCGTTAACTACTGCAGTCGGCAGAGTTGTCAGAAAAGGATACGTGAAAAGGTTCAGGCCCGAAGGCGACCGGCGTATTGTTCAGATTGAGCTGACAAGAAAAGGCAGGCTTGTTTACAGACTGCATGAGAAGTTTCATCTTAATCTGATTAACCAGATGGTGAAGGGTCTTTCAACTGATGAAGAAATTGTTCTGGTAAAGGTTCTTGAAAATATTAATGGATTTTTTAAAAAATTAAGTAAAAAGTATAAGGAAGCGTAATTGATGAAGAAAGCTGCAATAACCGGAATAGGAAGATATCTTCCCGAAAATGTTGTTACCAATGATATGTTTGCAAAAATTATTGATACCAGCGACGAGTGGATCACTTCACGTACTGGCATAAAGGAAAGACGGATTTCAGTATCTGAAAATAATTCCGTGCTTGCTCTGAATGCGGCGAAAGCTGCTCTTCAAAATGCTTCGGTTTCAGCTGAAGAAATTGATTTGATAATTGTTGCTACAATGACTCCCGATGCTTACTTCCCTTCAACGGCTGCAATTGTTCAGGGACAGTTGGGAGCGAAAAACGCTACCGGATTTGATATTTCCGCCGCATGCAGCGGTTTTGTTTTTGCTCTAAATACCGCGACTCAGATGATACGCACAGGTCAGCACAAGAAGGCTCTAGTAATCGGAAGCGAAATGGTGTCAAAGCTTCTTGACTGGACTGACCGCTCAACATGTGTTTTATTCGGAGACGGTGCCGGTGCTGTTGTTGTAGAATCTGCTGATGAAGATGGAGTGATATATTCTGTTACGGGCACCGACGGATCACGTCCGGATGTTCTTCTCAGCTGGGCTCTTCCCATTTCAAATCCTTTTGGAGAAAGGGAAGAAAAAAGCCGTTTCATTAAGATGGACGGGCGTGAAGTATTCAAGTTTGCTACCCGGGTTATACCGGAAATAATAGATAATATTCTTTCCGCAAATAATTTGACTATTAATGATATAGCTCATATTGTGCCTCATCAGGCTAATTACAGGATTATCGAGTCGGCTGCTGAAAGATTTAATATAAGCACTGACAGATTTTATATGAACCTTGATAAATGCGGAAATACCTCTGCTGCGAGTATTCCTATTGCTCTTGCTGAAATGAGCGATAAAGGATTGCTGAAGAAAGGCGAATATATAATTATCGCCGGATTCGGCGGAGGTCTCACTTGGGGCGGATCACTTATCCGCTGGACAAAATAAGCCAATAAATAGATATTGGACATATAGCCTTACATGGCAAATAAAGAGGAGGATGCTAAATGGTTTTTGAAAAGATCAAAGGCGTCGTTGCTAATCAGCTTGGTGTTGAAGAGAGTAAAATAGCTCTCGAAACTAAATTCATCGAAGATCTCGGTGCGGATTCTCTTGACCTTTATCAGGTTATCATGAATCTTGAAGAGCAGTTCGGAATTGAAATCCCTTCGGAAGATGCGGAAAAAATTAAAACTGTCGGTGATGCTGTAAATTACGTAGAGAGCAAAAAAAAGTAATCTCTATTTAAGAAGGAGTTCCGTTTTGCGGAACTCCTTCGCAGTCAGCAACACGGAGGAATAATGGAAAAGATCGGATTTGTATTTTCCGG
>DAOMHE010000074.1:2778-11119 GCA_035430785.1 Spirochaetota bacterium
TGGGGGAATAATCATGCTTAAAGGAAAAACTGCTGTAATTACAGGCGGAGCAAGAGGAATCGGAAAATCGATCGCTGTTAAATATGCTCAAAACGGTGCAAATATCGTAATAAGCGATATGGCGTCTCCGGAGCAGATGCAGGAAGTTGTTAAGGAGCTCGAAGCTTTCGGTGTGAAGGCAAAGGCTTTTCAGTCTGATGTTACTGACTATGATGCTGTAAAAAAACTTCTTGATGATGTTGTTGCTGAATTCGGATCTCTTGACATAGTTGTGAATAATGCCGGTATTACAAAAGATATGCCTATAATCGCGATGAAAGAAAAAGATTATATGGATGTAATAAACGTAAATCAGAAAGGCGTTTTCAACATGCTGAAGCACGCGAGTGTGATAATGCTTAAACAGAAAAGCGGAAGAATAATCAACATGGCTTCTGTCGTTGGTGTTATGGGAAATGCAGGTCAGGTGAATTACTCTGCGAGTAAGGCAGCTGTAATCGGAATGACTAAGTCTGTTGCGAAAGAGCTTTCGAGCCGCGGAATTACCTGCAATGCAATAGCTCCGGGATTCATTCAGAGTGCTATGACAGACAAGCTTAATGATGCTCAGAAAAATGCTATGCTTTCAATGATACCTCTTAAAAAATTCGGTCAGCCTGAAGATGTTGCAAACACTGCACTTTTTCTTGCGAGCGAACTGTCTTCATATTTGACTGGTCAGGTCATCTGTGTTGACGGCGGAATGATAATGTGAGGATTCAATGAGACGTGTTGTCATAACGGGAATGGGCGCGGTTACTCCAATCGGAAACAGTGTTTCCGAATTCTGGAACGGTGCTAAAAATGGAAAAAACGGCATAGACCGGATAACTCTAAGAGACATTACTGAACATAAGGCAAAACTCGCGGGCGAAGTTAAAAACTTCGACCCGTCTCTTTATATAGAAAAAAAAGAAATCAACAGAATGGACAGATATTGTCAATTCGCTATGGCTGCAGCAAAGGAAGCCATGGAGGATTCGGGATTTGATGTTTCTTCTGTTAATCCGTATAAATTCGGTGTCTTGATCGGTTCGGGAATCGGCGGACTGATGACCATCGAAGATGAACACACAAAGTTTATTGAAAAAGGACCGAAGCGTACATCACCGCTTCTTATCCCTATGATTATTGCGAATATAGCTTCAGGGAATGTTGCTATTAAATACGGCGCAAAGGGAGTCTGCACTACTATTGTGACTGCATGTGCTACAGGAACTCAGGCTATCGGTGAATCTTTTCAGATGATTCTTGACGGAAGAGCGGATGCGATACTAACAGGCGGAGCTGAAGCGTGTGTTGCAGATCTTGCCATTGCAGGCTTTTCTAACGCAACAGCGATGAGTTTATCTGAGGACGTTAACAGAGCCTCTATTCCGTTTGACGCAGAAAGAAACGGCTTTGTTATGGGTGAGGGCGCAGGTGTTCTTCTTCTTGAAGAATATGAACATGCCAAAAAACGCGGTGCTAAAATATATGCTGAAATATCAGGTTATGGAACCACATGCGATGCGTATCATATAACGAGCCCGAATCCTGAAGCTGAAGGCGCGATGTATTCAATGAAATTTGCGATGGAACAGGCTGGAGTTCAGCCTTCGGAAATATCATATATTAATGCTCACGGAACAAGCACCGGACCGAATGACAGGATGGAAACAAAGGCTGTTAAAAAAGCTTTCGGTGAAGATCTTGCAAGAAAGATTCCTATGAGTTCAACTAAATCAATGACCGGTCATCTTTTGGGTGCGGCAGGTGCGGTTGAAGCTATTATATGCGCGAAAACAGTTCAGGAAGGATTCATCACTCCTACTATTAACTATAAAGTAGCAGATCCTGAATGTGATCTGGATTGCGTTCCGAATACGGGCCGCAAAGCCGATGTAAGATATGCGATCTCGAATTCTTTCGGGTTCGGCGGGCATAATGCCACACTTCTATTTAAGAAGTATGAGGGTTAAAATGGAAGCTGATAAAATTGTAAGTATTATTCAAAGCGTTGACAGATCGGATCTTACTGATGCCGAAATAAAATCCGGAGATTTCAGGATTTCCATGAAGAAGATTTCTTCTCCGGCAGCTGTTAAAGCACTTCCTGCTGTTAGCGAAAAGCAGATAATTAAGCCGGAAGTTTCTGAAGTGAAAGAAGATCCTTCAATTAAGACTGTAAAAAGTCCGATAGTTGCATCGTTTCTGCTTTCGCCGAAACCGGATGCTCCGCTTTTTGTTGAAAAAGGATACAAAGCAAAAAAAGGATCTATTCTCTGCATACTTGAAGCTATGAATATATCCAATGAAATCAATGCTGAGTTTGACTGTGAAGTGCTTGATATTTGTGCTCAAAGCGGGCAGATGGTTGAATACGGGCAGATATTGTTCAAACTTAGAGCTTTATAAAATGTTGGGAGAGGTAAAATGAGAAGAGTTGTAATTACTGGAATTGGTGCGGTTTCTCCGCTCGGGAATACTGCTGATGATTTGTGGAACGGAGTAAAAGAAGGAAAGAACGGTATCGACAGAATTACTCATTTCGACCTTACCGATTTTAAATGTACGCTGGCAGGAGAAGCTAAAGGTTTCGATCCGGCTAATTATATTGATAGAAAAGAAGTCAACAGAATGGACAGATTCTGTCATTTCGGAATAGCTGCGGCTGTTGAAGCTGTTGCAGATTCCGGAGTTGATCTTGAGAAAATTGACCGCGAAATGCTCGGAGTTCTTGTAGGATCGGGTATGGGCGGTATGAAGACTTATGAAGACGAGGTCCGCAAACTCGTTGAAAAAGGACCTAAAAGAATTTCCCCTCTTTTTGTTCCTATGGCAATATCCAATATGACGGCCGGTAATATCGCGATACGTTTCGGTGCAAAAGGTGTTTGTTCGAACGTAGTAACTGCGTGTGCAACCGGATCTCATTGCGTGGGCGAGGCTTTTCTTGTTGTAAGAGACGGCAGAGCCGACATGATGATTGCAGGCGGTGCTGAAGCTTGTATAACTCCTCTCGGAATTGCCGGTTTCATAAACATGACGGCTGTAAGTTTTTCAACCGACAAAGACCGCGCATCCATTCCGTTTGACGCAGAAAGAAACGGTTTCGTAATGGGCGAGGGAGCAGGTATTTTGATTCTTGAAGAATATGAGCACGCTGTAAAACGCGGTGCGAAAATATATGCTGAAATAACAGGCTACGGAGCAACATGCGATGCGTATCACATGACAAGCCCGGATCCGGAAGGCAGCGGAGCTGCACGTGCGATGAAAATTGCGATGGATATGGGCGGAATTAATCCTGATAGAGTCGGATATATCAACGCTCATGGAACAAGCACTCCTTATAATGATAAATTTGAAACCCGCGCAATTAAGAAAGCTTTCGGTGAGGAACTCGCAAGAAAAGTTGCGATTAGTTCATCGAAATCAATGACAGGTCATATGCTTGGAGCTGCCGGAGCGGTTGAAGCTATTATTTGTGCGAAAACCCTTCAGGAAGGTTACATCACTCCGACTATAAATTATAAGGTCGCTGATGTTGAATGCGATCTTGATTATGTTCCGAATACAGGCCGCAAAGCCGATGTTAAATACGCTCTTTCCAATTCACTTGGATTCGGCGGGCATAACGCAACAGTACTTTTGAAAAAATACGAGGGATAGGAATAAATGGAAGCTGAAAAAATAGTAAGCATTATTGACAGCGTAAGCAAGTCAACTTTAACGGAAGTTGAAATCGAATCCGGCGACGTTAAGATTAAACTGACAAAATCTGCAGGTTCACAGAATGTTGTTCTTTCTCAGACGCCGGTTATTCACTCTGCGGATAAACCTCTTCTTCATGTTTCAGCCCCTGAAGCAAAAGAAATGAAGGTTCAGGCTCCCGCATCTGATGATCCGTCATTGAAAACTATAGTGAGCCCGATCGTCGGAACGTTTTATGCATCTCCTAAGCCTGAATCTCCGGCATTTGTAAGTGTCGGAAGCAAAGTTAAGAAAGGCGATCCGCTTTGCATTATCGAAGCGATGAAGCTTATGAATGAAATCGATGCTGAATTTGACTGTGAAATCGTCGAAATTTGCGCATCAAATGAAACTATGATCGAGTTCGGTCAGGTTCTGTTTAAAGTTAGATAATAATAAAGGAGAATTAATATGGCACTTCTTGATATCAAACAGATTATGGAAATCATTCCTCACCGTTACCCTTTTATTCTGATAGATACTATCGAAGAAATGGAAAAAGGAAAACGAATCGTAGGAACTAAAAACGTTACTATGAATGAATATTTCTTTCAGGGTCATTTTCCTGCTGAGCCTGTAATGCCGGGTGTTCTCATTATTGAGGCTCTTGCTCAGGTCGGTGCGGTACTTATTCTTTCACAGGAAGAGTTCAAAGGGAAAATAGCTTATTTCGGCGGAATCAATAACGCGAAATTTAAAAAGAAAGTTGTTCCGGGTGATACATTAAAACTCGAACTTGAAATGACTGCTCTTAAAGGGCCTATCGGGATGGGGAAAGCGAAGGCGACTGTAAACGGAGTTCTTGCAGCTTCTGCTGATCTCGTTTTTGCTGTAGGAGCATAAATGATGTTTAAGAAAATTCTGATTGCTAACAGAGGCGAAATCGCTGTAAGAATAATAAGAGCCTGCAGAGAGATGGGTATTCAGACAGTTGCGGTTTATTCAGAAATGGATAAAGATGCACTGCATGCCCAGCTTGCTGATGAGGCTGTATGTATCGGACCGGCTTCTTCAAAATCAAGTTATCTTAATATGAATAATATCATCAGCGCGACCATTTTGACTCATGCTGAAGCTATTCATCCAGGTTTCGGATTTCTTTCCGAAAACGCACGCTTTGCTGAAATGTGCAAGGAATGCGGAATCACTTTCATCGGTCCAGATCCTGAAATGATCAATCTGATGGGAAATAAAAGTGTAGCAAAACAGACCATGAACAAAGCCGGAGTTCCGACAATTCCGGGTTCGGACGGCGCGGTTGAAACCGTTCAGGAAGCTCTCAAGCTTGCGGACGGAATGGGATATCCCGTGATGATAAAAGCATCGGCCGGCGGCGGCGGACGCGGTATGCGTCTTGTATGGAATAAAGAAGAACTTCCGAAACTTTTTGACTCGGCAAAATCCGAGGCAAAGGCGGCTTTCGGCGATGATACCATGTATATGGAAAAATTTCTTGAGAATCCGCGCCACATCGAGTTTCAGATAATAGGTGACGAATTCGGAAATGTCGTTCATCTCGGTGAAAGAGACTGTTCGCTTCAGAGAAGAAATCAGAAAGTTCTCGAAGAGTCGCCTTCTCCTATTATGACTGAAGATCTCAGAAAAAAAATGGGCGAAGCTGCTGTAAAAGCCGCAAAAGCCATTAAATATAAGAGTGCAGGTACAATAGAGTTTTTGCTTGATAAGCATAATAATTTCTTCTTCATGGAAATGAATACCCGTATTCAGGTTGAACATCCCGTTACTGAACTTGTTACAGGAATTGATCTTATTGCCGAGCAGATAAAAGTTGCTGCCGGGCAGAAGATTGAATTTAAACAGAACGAGATTCATGTAAACGGTCATGCTATCGAATGCAGAATAAATGCAGAGAAACCTTCTGAAAATTTCAGACCGTCTCCGGGAAAAATAACGTCTCTTCATCTTCCTGGAGGATACGGAGTCAGACTTGATACAGCAGTGTATCAGGGATATACAATTCCGCCAACATATGATTCGATGATCGCGAAGCTTATTGTTCACGGAAAAACACGTACAGAAGCTATTGCGCGTATGAAAAGAGCACTGGGTGAATTTGTAATTGAAGGAATAGACTCTAACATCGATTTTCAGATGGAATTGATGGATGATAAGAATTTTGTTGAAGGAAACTTCGATACACAGTATATAAACAAACTGCTTAATATAAGGTAAAGCGAATGCTTAAAGGAATGTTTAAAAAGAACAGCCCGGTTGTTGATGCCGGAATTGTTCAGGAATATGACGGAAGAAAAAAGAAGCCGGAAGTTCCTAGCGGTTTATGGATAAAATGTTCTGAGTGCAATCACAGCTTTTATAAAAAAGATATAGAAGCTGCAATGATGGTATGTCCGAGCTGCGGCAATCACTTTCGTATGTCATCGACTGACAGACTTCGTCTTATAGCTGACGAGGGAACTTTTGATGAATGGGATAAAAAACTTTCAAGCGTCAATCCGCTTGAGTATCCCGGTTATGCGGATAAAATAAAAAAACTTGAGGAAGAAACAGGAATCGGTGAAGCAATCATTACCGGTCAGGCTAAGATCGGCGGAATTGATTCTGTTCTCGGCATAATGGATTCGCGCTTTCTGATGGGAAGCATGGGTTCTGTAGTCGGAGAAAAAGTTACCAGGGCGTTTGAACGCGCTACTGAAAAAAAACTTCCGGTGATTCTTTTTACGGCATCCGGCGGAGCGCGTATGCAGGAAGGGATTTTCTCTCTTATGCAGATGGCAAAGACAAGTGCGGCAATTGCCCGTCATAATGAAGCAGGACTTCTTTATATAACTGTTCTTACCGATCCGACAACAGGCGGAGTAACAGCAAGCTTCGCGATGCTCGGTGATATTATAATATCAGAACCGGGCACGTTGATAGGTTTTGCCGGTCCGCGCGTCATAGAACAGACTATAAGACAGAAACTTCCTGCAGGTTTTCAGAGAGCGGAATTTCTTCTTGATCATGGATTTGTAGACATGATAGTCGAGCGAAAAGATATGAAGCAGACACTTTCGAAACTTTTGTCTGTTCATGTTTCATCATCATGGACTTCTCAGGACGAATTGTCGATTGTTGAAAGAATGAAAAACACAATGACTAATGCTATTGAAAATACGATTAACACTGTGAATACTGTTATGGGAGGCGGAAATAATGGCTGATCATAAATCCGGAAAAAATATTACCGAACTCGAAAACAGAATCAATGATCTCGAAAGACTTTCCAAAGAGCAGAAATTAGATTTGTCGAATGAACTCGGCACATTAAAAGGCAAACTCGAACAGCTTAAAAAAGAAGCTTTTAACAAACTTACTGCATGGGATAAAGTTCAGCTTGCCAGAAATTCGGAACGTCCTACTGCGCTTGATTATATCGAACGCATAGTCGAGGATTTTACTGAACTTCACGGCGACAGATATTTCGCGGATGATTCGGCAATTGTTGCCGGAATCGGAAAAATCGCCGGTCTTCCTGTGACTGTCATCGCCCAGCAGAAAGGACGAAACACAAAAGAAAAAATCAAACGCAATTTCGGAAGTCCGAATCCTGAAGGATACCGCAAGTCTCTTCGTCTGATGAAACAGAGTGAAAAGTTTAACCGTCCGGTTCTCTGTCTTATTGATACTCAGGGAGCTTATTGCGGAATTGGAGCCGAAGAGCGCGGAGAAGGCGAGGCCATTGCGCGCAATCTCATGGAAATGAGCATGATAAAGGTTCCGATTCTTTCTGTTGTTCTGGCTGAAGGCGGAAGCGGCGGTGCGCTTGCACTCGGTGTTGCGGATTCTGTATGGATGCTTGAACATGCCGTATATTCCATTCTTTCTCCTGAAGGTTTCGCAAGTATTTTGTGGAAAGATTCTTCACGTGCGAAAGAAGCTTCTGAAATGATGAAGCTGACTGCAGACGATCTGAAGGAATTCGGGATAATTGACAGAGTAATAAGCGAGCCTCTCGGAGGTGTTCAGAAAAATATTGATTCAGTATGTGAAGAACTTCGCAAGGAAATTCCGGCTGAATTTGTACGTTTGTTCAAGATGAATGAATCGCAAAGAACTCAAAGCAGATATGATAAATACCGCCAGATGGGCAGGTTTAAGGATTGATGATATTCAGGCGGAAGATTTTCCGCCTGAATTTTTTCGGGACAAAAGTATGAAATCTTCAGGGAATAATAAAAAGAAAACATGCGATCCAAAAGAAAAATTTCTTAAAATAATCTCACGTATTGTATCTGTTATTTCGGCTTTATTAGCGGTAGTAATGGTCGGAGTTATTATATTTATATCTGTTGATCTGGTCAGATTTATTATTAATGATATTTTTGCTTATCCTGCTTTTTCTTTCAGTACATCACTTCTTGAAATATTCGGTCTGTTTTTGAATGTCCTTATTGCATTTGAAATACTCGAAAATATAACATCATATATAAAAAAGAATCATTTGCAGATTGAACTTGTAGTCGCAACATCTCTTACAGCTGTCGCTCGAAAACTGATAGTTTTTGATTTTGAAAAAGCAGGCGGAATTGAACTAATTGGTCTTTCA
>DAOMHE010000075.1:0-4340 GCA_035430785.1 Spirochaetota bacterium
AATCAATAAAAGTTTTTACAAAAAAACCCTCACCCCGCTGCCGCGTGCCCTCTCCCAGAATTAATGATAATTTGGAATACCAACGGAAAGAATAACACGGGAGAGGGCTTTCCATCAATATTCTCAATTCAATTCAGATACAATTGATTAAGAGAAAAAAACTTTAAAGTTTGCCGAAGGCAAACTAACATTAATCGTCGCGCAGGGTACTGTCTGAGCCGAATCCGTTGAAAACGGTTCGGCGAGTTCTGCGCGACAAGAGCCGCGCGGCGACTGAGCGACAACTTTTCTTTGGTTACTTTCTTTTTTTGCAAAAAGAAAGTAACAGAACCGGGTAAAGGGCGTGGAACGCCCTATGATATTCTTGCATGATCCATGCAAAAAAAAGAATCACAAAGGCGAAGCCTTTGTTTACCCGATAATCGATAAAAAATCGCTGCAGTTTACAATTTTAATTTTTCTAAAATCTTTCAAAGTCAATAAATCATCATCACCTGTTATAATGTATTCGCTTCTTGATTCAACAGCACATTCCAGAATGATGTGATCCTTTACATCCCGGCATATATCCCTTATAGATTCATTCGGCTCGCAAATATCACATAAGAATTCGATTTCATTCAAAAGAAATCCCGCTTGCCGTTCATTTAGGCCGAACTTCGGTCTTTTCAATACAGCTGCAATTTCAGATAGAATATCATTTGAAATATGAACTCTAAATTTACCTTCAACAGCATTTTCGATTATTTTTCTGGCATTTCCACCAAACAGAAAACCTGATAAATAAATATTTGTATCAAGAACTACATGAATCATTATTTTCTTAAAAATTTAATTTCTTTCAATACATCCGATTCAGACAGGTTATTGATTTTCTGAATAGAATCACCGAATTCAAAGATTTCTTTCCATTTATTTTTCTTATCAATATACATTCTTGCAGCTTCACGAATCAGTTCAGATCTCGTTCTTGCTTCATCTTTTGCTACTTTATCAATTTTTTTAAGCAAATCTTTCTGAAAAGATATATTTACAGTATTTGTATTCATAAAACACCCCGACATTATTAAATTTATACAATGTTTGTATATTGTCAAACCCAAAATAAACTGCATTCCTCAGCAGAAATGAGGCGTATACTGAGCGAAAAAAAACCGCAGAATGATATTATAAGATTAATGAAGCTCTCCATTTCCAAAGTGCGCTAAGCACTTCGAATAAAGAAGAATGATGGAAAATATCATTAAAACGTCTGTCGAAGACAGACACCAAATAAGCGGAGCTTTCGCAATCCGCTGAAAGCGGTGCGAAAATCGGAGCGTAAAAAAGCCGGGATGGGATTACAAAAGGGTAAGGGCTGGCGACTGAAGCCCTTACCCTTTTGATATTCTTGCATGATCCATGCGAAACCGGAGATCAAAGGCGCCAGCCTTTGACAACAAGTCCGGTGGCCGGACAAACTGGATTTAAAAGGTGTGAAACACCTTTTGATTTATCCCCGAATCTCGGGGAAACCCAGATTCCAAAGACGAAGTCTTTGAGAGTACGTCCAACTCTTGGACTAAGTTTCCGCCGCCAAGCGAATTTGCAATTGATAGCAGTATTCCATTGCTTTATCTCAACGGACTTCCTTGTCCGTTTCGACAGATTGCCATCAATAGATTGATCGCACCCAACACCGAGGTAAATATTGCGTTATCCTGCTGAGGACTTCGTCCTCCACGCAGGTAATGTTTCCGCCTCCGTGCGGAAACTGATTGACAATATCCCCCTATAATTTGTCCTTATCCCAAATACTTCATAATTTCCGGAGGAACCATGCCTCAAATTGGAATAATTCTCGGCAGTGATTCAGATCTCCCTAAAATCAGACAATGTCCCGAAATTCTCGACAAATTCGGCGTCAGCTTTGAAATTATCTTCTCTTCAGCTCACCGTACGCCCGAACAAACCAAAGAATGGGTTGAAAGCGCACGTTCACGCGGCATCAAAGTTATCATAGCCGCAGCCGGCGGTGCAGCTCATCTACCGGGCGTTTGCGCAGCTCATACGACTCTTCCGATTGTCGGAATTCCGATTGAATCTCCGGTGTCGGGCGGACTCGACTCAATTCTCTCTATCATACAAATGCCGTCGGGTATTCCGGTAGCTGCTATGCCGGCAGGTAAAGCAGGCGGAGCAAATTCAGCTCTTTTTGCATTATCAATACTCTCGGTTTCCGACACAGCAATTGCGGATAAACTCGCTTCATACCGCGAAGACATGAAATCAGAAATACAAAAGAAAAATGACCTTTTAAAAGAAAAAGGTTATAAAGAATATATTGATTCACTCGGAGTTAAAAAATGAACCCTCATGATGAAAAAGTGCTGATACTGGATTTCGGCTCGCAGTACACTCAGCTTATCGCGCGCAAAGTGCGCGAACAGAAAGTCTATGCCGAAATCGTCCCGTTTAATTATCCGATTGAAAAAATAAAGAACGAAAAACCAAGCGCGATCATTCTTTCGGGCGGTCCTTCATCAACCTATGACAAGGGAGCTCCTTTCGTTTCAAGCGAAATCTTCAATCTCAATGTTCCCGTGCTCGGAATCTGTTACGGCCTTTACATGATAGTAAACGGATTCGCCGGAAAAAGTTCTTCATCAAACAAAAAAGAATACGGCAGAGCCGAAATCGTCATTAAAAAGGAATCGCCTCTTTTCAAAGGTCTTTCCGAGCGTGAAACAGTATGGATGAGCCACGGAGATAAAGTAACTGAAATTCCGTCGGGATTTGAAATAGTTGCAGAATCCGAAAATACTCCGGTAGCAGCAATTCAGAACACAGCAAAAAACATCTACGGCATTCAGTTTCATCCAGAAGTTTTTCACAGCGTTCACGGCAAAGAAGTCATTGCAAATTTCCTTTTCGAGATTTGTAAACTCAAAGGTCTGTGGACTATGAAATCTTTCGTCGACTCATCGGTTGAACAGATTAGAAAAGAAGTCGGAAACGGAACTGTTCTTCTCGGCCTTTCAGGCGGCGTTGACTCTACGGTTACGGCAGTACTTTTACAGAAAGCCATCGGAGAAAAGCTTTACTGCGTTTTCGTCGACAACGGAGTTCTAAGAAAAAACGAAGCCGAAAACGTAATCAAGAGATATAAGGATGGACTTAATCTCAACCTAATCGCTGTTGATGCGGTAGATCTGTTTCTCAAAAAACTTAAGGGAGTTACTGATCCCGAAAAGAAAAGAAGAATTATAGGAAAAGAGTTTATAAAGGTTTTTATGAAAGAAGCGAAAAAAATCGGACGTTTCGATTTTCTCGCGCAGGGAACTCTTTATCCGGATGTAATTGAATCCGTATCGACAAAAGGGCCTTCTGACACAATAAAGAGCCACCACAACCGCGTTCCTGAAGTTCTGAAACTGATTGAATCAGGTAAGGTAGTTGAACCTCTCAAAGAGCTTTTTAAAGACGAAGTACGCGCACTGGGTACCGAACTCGGCATTCCGCGCGAACTTATTGCACGCCACCCTTTTCCGGGTCCGGGCCTTGCTATACGCATCATCGGTGAAATTACAAAAGAACGCCTTGATATTCTGCGCGAAGCGGATGACATCATTGTCAGTGAAATTAAAAATGCCGGTTATTACGACAAACTATGGCAGGCATTCGGAATTTTTCTTCCGGTCAAATCTGTAGGAGTCATGGGCGATAACAGAACTTACGAAAACGTAATCGCAATACGCGCAGTAGAATCAACAGACGCGATGACTGCAGACTGGGCTGATCTTCCGCACGATCTTGTTAAGAAAATTTCGAGCCGTATAATCAATGAAGTACGCGGAATCAACCGTGTAGTTTACGACGTCTCTTCAAAGCCGCCTTCAACTATCGAATGGGAATAAAATAAAAAAAGGGGCTTGCCCCTTTTTTTATTTATTATTTTCGATATGCATTATCTCTTTCATCCGCTTTTTGATTTTCCGCTGAATCTTCTTCTGATCAATCTCGCATGAAGGGTCGATTTTACCAAACGTTTTTCCGGTTTCAACATCCACTGACTCGGACTTTCTTACGGAAAGTACCTGTGAAGGATAAATGCTTCTATGACCAGTCATCAGAAAACTTACAAGACACGAAACACATGCATATGGAGCTATTTCCGGACCGAATATCTCAATTGCCATTACGCTTGAAGCTATAGGCGCATTTGTAATACCGGCAAGCAAACTCACAAGTGCAATAGCCGAAAAAGTCTGCGGATTAATTCCGAACAACGAAGATGCTGCCGAACCAATGGTCGAACCGACATACAAAATCGGTGTTATTATTCCGCCGACACCGCCGAA
>DAOMHE010000075.1:4440-11109 GCA_035430785.1 Spirochaetota bacterium
TGCGGAACAAAATTCAAAGGCTCGACAAAGTATTTGGCTCCAAGTGCAGATGAAACCTGATATGAGGTGACACCGGCAACAAGAGACGGAAGAAAAACATCATACAGAATACTTCCGACAAAAAGTACTTCGACGCCGAAAATCGCGCCCGAAACAGGAACTCCGAACACTCCCGCGAATCCGGCGCTGACTCCGCATATCATCAACTTTTTACGATCAACTGTATTGAACTTGAATATCGCGGAAAACAATGAACCAAAACCCGCTCCGATATCCGCACAGGGAGCTTCCTTTCCCGCTGAACCGCCGGAAGCTATTGAGATTATAGACAGAAAAAAAGCTTTGATTATCGAAACCAGTGAAATCTTTCTACCGCCGTGAATTACACTTATGACTTTATCCGTAGTATAATCAAGTGAAGAAGGGAAAACCTTGAGAGAAAGATAAGCCACACAAGGCATAATTAACGGAAGAAACATATAATAATATGGAAAACCCGTTTGAAATGATATAGAATAATCAAGAAGCCTGACAAAACCAGACGAAGCGATTCCTGTAAATATTCCGACAACAGTAGCGAGAAAAACCCATTTAACAACACTGGCAAAAATAACTGTCTCTTCGGTAATTTTTTTCTTCATTTACATCTTCCCATAAACAAATACGGTATCAAATAACAACCGTTTTTATTTTTAAAATAATTGGAAAGAAATATGAGTCAATATGATTCTTTAAAAAATCGGTCTTTTTTTAAAATGTAAGATCCTTTGAAAAAATATGTATAGGTTTATATATTTTCAGTCATTCGGATGACTTCACAGTAATTTCGACACGGCGGTTTTTCTGACGGTTTACTTCGCTGTCATTGGAAGCCGCCGAATCAGAATATCCATAACCTTCCGCAGAAATACGGTTCTTCTTCACTCCCCGTCCGAAAAGATATTCAGAAACTGCTTCTGCTCTTTTCTTCGAAAGCTTCATATTGTAATCCGGACCACCAACATTATCAGTATGACCGGATATTTCTATTTTGATTCCGGGGTTGTTTCGCATGAAATCATAAAGCCTTTCAAGCGCAGGCATTGATTCAGGCCGTATTGAGGCACTGCCTGAATCAAAATAAATATTATCAGCCGAGAAAGTATATCCGGTTTTCACCTTTCCTTTATTAAGGTACACCGTTCTGGTTACAGAATTGCTTTCCGAACCTGTTTCAAATGTTTCATTGTAGTACGCATAACCTTCTGCCGTAATTTCGGCAGAATATGATGTATTTTTTCTTACTGTAAACGGTGAACTTCCGCGATGATCAGAAGCACTTTTCAAAGCGATGCCGGAAGTTCTGTCGCCGATTCGAACGAGTTTTACAACAGCCTCTACCGGAGACTTTGTCACGGAATCAAGCGTAATTATATCAAGAAACAATACAGGATAACCTTGGCGAAAATCACCGGAAACATTGCAGATGACCGAGCTGTCATTTTTCCGGAATGAATGATATGCTTTTCCGGAAGTGCCATGCTCATACACAGGAAAAAATTCATTCCTGAATGTGTTAAGGGATATCATGTTTTCTATATTATCAATTTTAAAGTTTCCTTTTAGTGATGAAAGCGTACCCGAATATACATCATATCCTCCGCTTCCGCCTCTTCCGTTAGATGAAAAATAAACGGTTTCGCCGTCAGGATGCAGATAGACAGAGCATTCGTCCATTGAAGTATTGACATTGCTCACAGGAAGCGGATTATCCCATATTCCATTTTCATTTCGGCGTGAAACATAAATATCAAGACCGCTTGAAGTGTTTCTGTTTGACACAAAAAGGACATGCTCTCCGTCACCAAGCATATTAGCGAATCCGTTGATTGAACCTTCACTTGCAAACTGCGGTGAAGACCAGTCAGTCCATTTTTCCGTCTCTATATCAAAACGCCTGTGAAAGACAGCAATAGACTTCTCTCTGGCGCATGTCGCAAAAATATCGCGTCCGTCAGGCGATACGCTCACAGCAAGAAGCTTCATCCCTACAGGAAACTCAAATTGGGATTCTTTCATTGATTCAATTATTTCACCATCAGAGACTGAATAAAAAAAAGTTTTATCGGAGAATGTTCTGACTCCGACAAGAACTCCGCTTCTGCCGATAATTCCGGCAGCATAGGCGTCATTCCCCCACCTGGTCATTTCAGCACCGTAAGGAATTCCTTTGGTTGAAATCCCTTTTTCAAAAAGCTCTATCTTCGATTCTATTGATTTCCGCTCAGCCGGAGATAGAGATTTATCAGAAAGAATTTTCCGCGCGGAATCCCTTGCATCTCTGTAATTTCCACAGCTTGCAAGCGACAATGCTTTAAGATATTCAATATCGGGAGATGAATATAATTTCAGATACTCATCAGCATATCGGGCGGACTCTTCAAACTTTTCAGAAACAAAAAGCATTTTGACAATTCGTTCGAGAGAAGTTTTATCTTTTGCATTAAGAGATAATTTCTTTTTTAGTATTGAAATATCTTTCTCATATAATTCTGATGTATGACCGTTAGTTTCATAAACAGCTGTATGATTCTGGCATACAGCAAATATAAACAGCAAATATATAAAGCAACGTTTCATAGCGGTTTCTCCAGCGAACACCAGATGAAAAACGGAGTATCAAATCTTTTTTCGGTACTCGAAGTGTTTTCTTTCTGTGCAAAGGCATTATTGCGGAAAAATAAAATATTCCAGCATTCCAATGAAATGCGTGTATCATTTTCCGTTCTGTACGTTCCCTTGATATCAAGTCTTTTGTTTAGCGCAAAATTCGCAGAATTACGTTTTCCATAGTCCGTCGTATAACTTGAACCGTCATAGAGGAATCTTGATACAGGCGTGTACGGAAGAGAACTTGTCATATGCCATATTGCCGACGCGCTCCAGCGCTTCCATGTTCTGGAAATTACAAGTCTCAATAGATGTGACTGTTCATAATCCGAACGGAATGAACTTTCATCAGCACTATTTCGATTAGTCCGCGAGAAAGCATAACTCAACCAACCGTCAAACCCCTTAAACGAGCCCCTGCCCGAAAGTTCTATGCCGAAATTACTTCCGTCCTCTTCTTTGGAATACGGATGAAGCTGCATCAGTTTTTTTGCCGAATCATCATCGACATCAAAAATAGTGCCCGGATTTAAATTTTTAAAGCGGCTGTAATATATTTCTGCATTAACAAAAATATCCTGTTTAGGAATCAGATTCATCCCGACCGAAAAGTTTCTCGCTTCCGCAAGTTTAAAGTCGGGATCAATATTTCCGAGATAATAATAAACATCGGGATGAGCATAAGAGGTACCATGTTTGATATAGACACTGCTCTTTTGATTTATCTGATAACCGGCATTTATACTGTACGAAATCGCCGCTTCATCAACGGGACTATAGTTTTCAAACCTGACACCGGCATCATAAACGAATCTGTTAAGTTTTCCGTCGACACCTGCGAAACCGGCAACGGAATTTCCTTCAACCGGAAATGAAAGATCAAGATTGCTGCTCACTTCTTTATAGAAATCTGTTCCGGCTATATCAGCAAAAGAAGTATTACCCGAACAGCCGCCTTTATATTTAACAGCTTCGTATCCGGCGCGGATGTTAAAGTCATTGAATGATAGAACTGCCATCTGCAATATCCGGTACTGATCGGGATTAAATTCTATCTCAGCACCTGACTCAGTATCATATTCCTTTTTGTTTTTCAATGACTGAATCATATTCTGATTCGAAAGTACTGTTTTAAACATCAGATCGTCGAGAGCACGGAATTCCCATGTAATGCCGTTTGCATAATAACCCGAACGTGTTGAAAGATCATTGAACGAAACTTTATCCTGAGATCCCGTTATCAGCATAGTAATCCGGTGAGAATCATTTGGAACATATGAAGCTTTTAAAAAATAATCCGCCAAATAGAAATGAGCCTTATTCATATCGAAAAGAAGATCCGGCGTCGTTCTTCTGCCGACGGCAATCATGCTGAAGCGTTCGTTCGGCACAACTGTAACGGCAAATGTTGGAAGAAACGGAAGAACGGGATCGAGAATCATTTTTCCGTGAATTCCCTCTTTCTGCGCATCCGCGCTTTTTATCATTATAGTATTCCCTAGATTATCACCGGTCCAGAGCGGAGAATTTCCTTTCATTACCTGGACAGAATCTATCGCTTCTTCATTGATTGAAGAAAAAAGAGGAATAAATCCTGCCGCATAATGAAAAGGATAATCAATAGGAATATCATCAATGTAGTACTTATTAAAGAGAGGATTGGTTCCTCTGATTATAGGCACAGTCGCAAGAGAAAAACCTCCGCCGATACCGGGAAGAGATTGAAGAAGATGAAGCGAATCACCAACGCCGCGCATAGGATATTTTTTAATATCTTCCTGAGTGATGCCGCGCTCACCCATCGAATCCAGATATTCGCCGTAAACTTTGGTTCTGTTTCCCGCGTCGAAAGCTTTCGGAAGAAGATTTTTTACGATTCTGAAATTTCTTTTAACTCGTATATCTATTGAGATGTTTCCGTAATCCTGATGAGAAAATGTCAGCTCATAATAACCTTTTTCGATTCCGGTAAAGCTGAATTCTCCGCGCGCATCGGTCTCCGTCACCATATTGAGTTCATGCAAACCGACTGTAACTCCTGCAGCAGGTTTGCCGGTAACTGCATCATAAACAACACCCGACACCGTTTCCGCAGCATCAAGCATACAGACAAAAACAATTAATAAAAATGACAGAAATATTTTTTTCACGGTTTCTCTCTGAATATAAATCTTACATTAAAGACAGAACCCCGCTTCTCGCCCTTGTGAACAAGAGGTTCAATTTTTATGCCCTTAACCATTGCCTCAACATAATCATCAAGTCCGAGACCGGCGCGTTTCACAAAACGGTATTTCAAAACTTCACCCCGCCCATTTGATGTAAACTGAACAATTGCAAGACCTTCGGCAGGCACAGCCGGATGTATTCCTTTTATATTCGGAAATGTTACTCTAACTACTAAGGGATCGTCTATTTCCGTATTCACAAGATAATGTATTTGCTTCGCTTCAGATGAAAGACCGCGGTTTGTATATTCGTAGTTCAGAGTTTCCGTGTCTCCGAACCTGTCATCATTGATCTGATTTGTAATATTATTCGATGCGCAGGAAAGAAGAAAAATTATCATTGGAGACATCAAAATCAACTGCAAATTCAAGCCTTGCAAAAATTTCAGTCCATTTGCAAAGCGGATTAATAATAAAAAAGATTTAATTTCATTTAATCTTTTCATTATAACTCTCACTCGGAATTGTATACCGCACCTCAAATCCGATGCATCCTGACAATGATCCTGTTGAAAATTTACGTGATGAACCCTGATAATCCGCATCATAAGCAATTCGGTTTATATCAGCGGATAATTTCAAAAGAAGTGTGACATTATATGGTTCATACTGAACCCCGGCGCCGATTCCTGCACCTGAAATTACAGAATATCTTTTTGATACTCCCGTGTAGCCGTTATCGGAAGAGAAATTATCGAACCTGTATGTTCCCAGATATAAATCAAGTGCGAGAACAAATTCGTAATTGGAAGATAGACCGAAACTGTAAAAACCCGAATATCCGGCCAGCCAGCCGTACGCTGTCACATCAGTTCCGCCGAACGACTCATAGCTGTAACGCTTCAATCCGGCATAAAACCATGTGTAAGATGTGTCGCCGGGAATACTGAACCGGTATCCGCATCGAAGCAATATAGATGAATCGACTGCGCTTTTCAATCCATCTTCAGAATTGAAATCAGATACCTGTTTGCTTATATTGGTTCTTGTATAGGAAAGATCAGCCTGAAGATAATCATAGTAATAGCCGCCAGACAAATAGAGTCTTGAAGCAGAGGTTAATCCTGAACCTGATTCCGGCTTTGTTGTGTCTCCGCCGTTTCCTTCAGGTCCCGGCGCGGAAAGGTAACCTATGCCGGACGGCGAATATGAAAAAGAAACAACCGGGCCGCGGTCAATTGCAGAAAGGGGCACAGAGATAAGTATCAACACCGTCAGAAATATACGCAATGTATTCATCAAATCCATGATCAAACAAGCTCCCCGGGGAATATATCATATTCCTTATGCAACATCGGAATGGAAATTGTGATTCAATAAACATCATAGTTGATATATCGAATAGTGAAATAATCAATTCATTTTTTATAAATCATCAAAAAAGTCTCTCAAAAGGAATTCCTTATGAAATAAAAATAATTAACATATGAAGCACTCAATTAAACCTGACGGTAATTGAGTTTTCTATTCCATATGAATCTTGAAGAAACTTATTCTTTTCTCCAGCTCTTCGGATATTGCGGTTATTTCCGATGCGTTTTCAGCCGCACTGCCCGCTTCTTTCTCAATCAGTTCAGAATGAGAACTGATTCTTGATATGGCATTTGCGGTGCTTTCAATTGTCTTTTTCTGAATATCAATTATTGAATTTATTTCGGAAGCTTTTTCCGTAACGCTTACTGCTGCAGAATTGACATCCGCGCTTACAGTAACCTGATTTAAAACAAAATCCGAAACAGCAACGATGAGCTCATTTGCCTCTTTGATATTTTTCGCGATGTCTCCGATTGCA
>DAOMHE010000076.1:0-11086 GCA_035430785.1 Spirochaetota bacterium
AAATCAATATATATTTTACCATATTAAATCTGTATAGAATTTTTTTGTCCAAAAATATAATTTAATGTAATTATTTTTTGAAATTAAAAAAATTCCGATAATGAAATAAGGGGTTTGTTGATATGAAGAAAATTCTGATTTTATGTACAGTTTTGTCTTTTCAGTTAATTTTTCCGGATAAATCCGATAAAAGGCTTGTTTATTGGCAATTGCGTGAAAATTCTTTGAGGCAGGAAATAAACGGTCTTAAAGATTCGGAAATCTATCCATTTGTAGGAGATCTCCTTTCCGGCAATCTTCAATATGCTGAAAATATTATAAAAACTATTTCATCCGGTTCTTCCGCTGAAATAGATACTGAAGAATACATAGAATCATACTGCAGACGTAGTTTTGACGCAGTTTATCTCAGAAAAATTGCAGCGGGGTTTTCTTCTGCTTCATGGAATGATAAAATTCGGTCATATATCATAAATGATATGAACTCTTTATCCGATGCGGATTTCGGCTATCATAGTGATTTTTATTCCGCGAAACTTATCGACAAACTGATTGATGAAAAGTTTAGAAAGCAGCTTGTTGCAGAGTTTTTTATAATCGGCATGATAGATAATTATGAAAAGCTGTACTTGCAGTTTAAGAATTCCGCACTTTCTGATATGAAGCATTCTGCAGATGAGACAAACGGAGGAAAGTTTTCTGTAAATATTATCAGAGCGGAAACAGATCTGAAAGCCCGGGAGTTTGATGTCGAAGCCCGTCTTGAGATTTCAAAGAAAAATTATGATTCGGCAATTCTTGCTAAAGAAATCAATTATCTTGCCAAAAAACGTCTTGGTGTAATCAAGGATGCATCAGTTTTTTTAAAATATATTAATGATGCGGAATCTCTTGAGAGAGGGGATTATTATTTAGATAAATCTGCTGAACTTGAGAAGGCATTATTTTCTGTTCTTCCCGAAAAACTTTATTCAGCACAAATGAAAAAACAATCGTCTGTCAAAGCAGAAGGAGGAATTACATTCAGCGAGGATGCTGATTATGTAAAATTTGTGTCTGAAATTGACCGAATTAGAAAAGAAAATTCATCTCCTGAAAAATTCAGTAAAGCAGTTGATGGTTTGTCTGGTAAATATTTTTCTTCTAAAACGTCATCTGAAAAAAAAACAGCCGCAGATGAATATGTGAAATTGTCGTTTCTTTTTGTTTCCTGGAAGGAAAAAGCAAAGAATGATATTGTAAGAGAAGCAGAACGTTATTTGATGAGAGAAGAGCCGGTTAAGAAGTATGTATCCTTTATTAATGAAAGAGAAAAATCGTCAGTTTTAATAGATTCGGCTTCTGAAGGTTCAAAAATATATACAGCGAATAAAGTAAAAATACGTAAAGCACAGGATTCTTTCCGTTCATTTTTCTCCGTAGATAAAAAAGACCGGGAGTATATGACTCCGGCAGATTATGATAAAATAACAGTTGATGCAGCAGAATTTGCTCTATTTATGAAAAAAATGCAGAATATTTCTGTTTCACAGAAGACTGTCAGAAAATCAGGAAATAATGAATTTCCGTATGCCGATACTGAAATTTCTGCATTATCGTCTATGATTGAAACGGAAATTAAAAGATATGGAGAGTTAACATATTCTTCAGATATAATAAATGAATATTCTTCAGTTTTTGCAAAATATGAGGAAGCAGCTAAGTCCGGAATTTTATCAGATGAGTTGAAAGAATTTTATGACAAGAAAAGCATTCTTCCATATATTAAAAACTATGATCAGAAGAAAATAAATTCAGAAACAAGGGCAAGAGATTATATTGCTAAAATGATTATTGATGACAATGTAAGAATAAAACAGCTTTCTGATTTTTATGCTCGAATGGGTTTAACTGCGAGAAAAAATTATGATTCAGAGCTGAAATCATTGTTTAATCAGAATCATATAAAAAAAATCGGAGTTTTCCCGATTTCTGCAAAAAGCATCTTAGAGACAGATAAGAAAATAAGTGCTTATATTGTAAAAATCATTGATCGAAAAAGATGGGAGAGAGGAGGAGCGGAGAATTCTCCTGATTCGGAAATTGATCTTCCGGAGTTTGGTCTATCGGTAATGATTCCATCGGGATGGGAAAGAAGAGACGGTGATGAAATTTCAATCCCGTTTGTGAATGATTCTGACGGATCGGAGTTCGTGGTCAGCTGTTTTAAGAAAGAAGAAAAGACTTCGATATCAGCATTTGACAACTGGGCAAATATAAGAAGATTGCGTCTGGTAAAAAGCGGCGGCGGAAAGTATCAAGGGAAAGAATTTATCAGCCGGGTTTATGAAAACCGGAACAGGAAAGTTGTTCTTGCATACTGTGCGGATTTTAACGGGAAAACTATAATTGTTTCAGGCGAAGTTAAAAAAGAAAAGTATCAGTACTTTGCACCAAGAATTGATTCACTTTTCAAGTCAGTGAAGGAAAAGTGAATCAATCTGTTTAGTTTTGATTAAGGTGCTAAGCTTATTCCGAAGCTGATTTTATGATCTTTGAATCTTTCAGTTACTGATACACTATCTGATATATCATATGATTCGCTTCTTAATATACCGTTCATGGTGCGGGGTCTATATCTGTAATCGGCAAAGAAGCTGATAGATTCGGAAACCCCGAGTCTAAGCCCACCCATGAATTCGAGGTTGAAACCGAATCCTTTGGAAGTATTTTTTTCTACACCATCATAGTAATCGACGGAATCTATGCCGAGACCGACAGGCATTGCAATATAGATGCTTGTGTAGTCTGAAAGTGAAGGGAAATAGACCCAAAGAGGAACTCGGATCATCAGAATATAATTTAAAAAATATTGGTTAGCTTTTAGCGAACTGTCTTTAAATTTTTGAGAATCAATTGTGAATTCCCATCCGCTTGTAAAGAAACCTTTACTTGATGAAAGATATCTGATTCCTCCTCCGAATCCCATATCCATTTTTGTGGTCTTTTTGACGTCATCATCTCCGAAAAGCTCTTCATATTTAGCTACGTGTTTGTAAAATGTTACAGATCCATATAGGTCAAGAAAGGAAGGGTATTCGCTTGGCTTGCGTGGTGCTTTTCTTTTGTATTTGCTGGAAACATCGGAAGCATCAACTTCACCGCTTGCTGCTGAAATAACTCTGAAAGAATTTACATCAACTATTTTTACATTGATTTTCAATCCTACATTGTCCGATTCTCCGGCAAACTTGTTAAAACGTGTAGTGGTTCCGATGATAACATACTTTGCTCCAACACCTTTTCCGACTTCAGCAGCATTTTTATTCGAAAAAATGCCAGTCTGCTGAAGTTCCTGTTCTTCGATAATTTTGTCGATTTGAGAACGTTCAGAAACGTTTACATCATTTGATACAAGAGCGCGTTCAAATTCGTTCGTAGCTATCCGTGCATCTCCGTCAAGAGAATCAGTGCTGGTAAAAGGCATAACGGCAATAGGATTATTCCCAAGTTTGATGTTCTTGGTAAGAGAAGCCGCCATATCTTCATACGGCCCAGCCGTAATTAGTGCAGGGATAAAGGTGATAATGAATAAAATTCTTTTCATATTAATACCCGATTTTTATATTTTGTTTCTATAACGTAGTAAACTTTTTGATGCTATTTGTCAAGAATTCAATTAATAAAGGATACTGTGTTTGGTAGATGATGAAATTAAAAAAAGCTTTACAAAAAATAGCATTTTTCCAATGTTTCTATTTATAGAAACATTGGAAAAATATGGAAAATATTAAAAAGAAAAAAATTATTCAACAGCCTTTGTACAGGGATCAGGAAGCTTTAAGCAGTGTTCTCCGGGAAATATCACTACTTCCTCCCCTTGTTTTTCCAGGAGAAATTTCGAAATTGAGATATCAGCTTTGTGATGCTGAAAAAGGTGAGCGTTTTATTCTGCAGGGCGGTGATTGCGCTGAAAGATTTATAGACTGCCGCGAAAGAGCGATTTTGAACAAACTGAAGATACTTCTTCAGATGAGTGTTGTTCTGACGTACGGAGCAAAAAAGCCTGTGATAAAATTGGGACGCATTGCCGGTCAGTATTCTAAGCCGCGTTCAAATGATTTCGAAAATATCGATGGAAAAGAAATTCCCGTTTACAGGGGAGATTCAATAAACGGTTATGAGGCCGATTTATTAAAAAGAGATCCCGATCCGGCGCGCTTAATGGAAGCTTTTTACCGTTCCGCTGTTACTCTCAATTATCTCCGCTCAGCTATTTCAGGAGGTTTTGCAGATCTTCATCATCCGGATAACTGGCAGCTTGATATATTCAGGGAATCCTCTTCATGGGCAAAATACAGCGGTATTATTGAAAGAATAAAGGATTCGCTTGAGTTTATGGAATCAATCGGCGGAGTTATGAAGGATTCCGTCGGTTCAACGGATTTTTATATTTCGCATGAAGGTCTTCAGCTTGATTATGAAACTGCGGTGAGCCGTATCAATGTTGAAACCGGTAATTATTATAATTCTTCGGCTCATATGCTGTGGATTGGTGAACGCACACGTTTTCTGGATTCTGCTCACGTGGATTACTTTAGTAAAATAGAAAATCCTGTAGGCATTAAATTCAGTTCAAAAGCGGATGTTGATGAGCTTATAGAAATTATAAAAATTTTAAACCCGGAAAATGAAAAGGGGAAAATAATTCTAATTCACAGATTCGGAATTTCTGAAATATCCAAACTCGAAAACTATATCAGGAAAATACATAATAAGAAATTGAATCTTTCATGGTGTTCTGATCCCATGCATGGAAACATAAAAAATGCCGGCGGAATTAAAACACGTGATTTTTCTGATATTCTGTCTGAGCTGAAAAGCGCTTTTGAGATTCATTCAAAGTCGAAATCAATTCTTTCAGGTGTGCATTTTGAACTTACCGGAGATGAAGTAACGGAATGTGTCGGCGGTGCTTCCGAAATAGGGCATGCCGACCTGCCTCAGAATTATGAGACATACTGTGATCCAAGGCTTAATTATTCTCAAAGTATGGAAATGGCATTTCTTATTTCGCAGATGCTTTCATCAAAAAAATAATAGCGCATTTTTAACTGATATGATAGAGTATCGCTGTGCAGGATGGAATTATACCTGCACAGCAGCTTAATTTTACAAGCCGTTAATGTAGTTTAAGCTAATGTAAAATTAGGTTGTATAAATGCTCAAAAATAAGCACGGAGCTTGCCAAATAAAATGCTCCGGTTTTAATGCTTATATCCGTTAGCGGATAATAAAATATCAAAGAGGGAAAAATGAAAAAAATTATTGGCTTATGTTCCGTTCTACTCGCCGGAACTCTTCTCGCTGAAGAAGCTGCAGCTCCAAAAACTGAACTGTCATTTTCGGTAAAAGGAACGGCTTATGCGACAGCTTATAAAGGAATTGAAAAAGAAGCAGCTGGAAGCTATTCAGCATTCAGAATGAGACCTTCACTTTCATTTTCGAATGGAACTACTGAAGCTGTTTTGGGTCTGGAATATGACGCAACTTTCGGTGCAGAAACTGATGATGACGAAAAGACTTCCGAAAATGTCGGAATTAGTGCAGATAAAAAAGGGCTTGAAGTTGCACAGGCTTACGTAAAAAGCAAGGTCGCTGCATTTGAAGGTCTGACACTCGAAGGCGGAATTGATACTGTTGATTTTCCGATCATTTTCGGTGATAATATTCCGATGCTTGCTGTGTTGTATTCTAATGACAAAATGAGCCTGGGTCTTTATTATCTTAAGACTTTTGAAGGTGATTATGGACAGAAAAATGATTCTCAGATATATGCTGCGGATCTCACAATAAAAATGGGTGAAAGTTCCATTCGTCCGGCATTTTTTGCTTATCAGTCGGAGAAGGGCGCAAAAGTCGGCCAATATGAGGACGGCACGGGATACATGCCGGCTGTTGCTCTGAATCTTGTTTTCGGATCAGCCGGGGTTGATTTCGCGGGAGTTTATGCCGGCGGAAAAAACAAAGTTACTGATGTTAAATATGCCGGATACGCTCTGGATATAGCTCCTTATTATAATTTGAGCGAGACTGTGAAGCTGACAGGTTTTTATACAATGCTTTCAGGTGATGATCCTGATACTGCTGATAAAAATGAATCTTTTCTGTATTCTACAATTGACGGGACAAGTTCAGGTGTAAACCTCTGGAGACTTTATATCATTGAAGACGGCGGATCATTTACGACTAATTCAGATGTTGCAGGTTCCGGAAAATATGATTCTGCTGACGGATATATGGCAGCGGGTGCCGTTGTTGAAGCTCAGTTCGGTTCAATCAGTACTAAGTTCATTGCTGCATATGTCCGTGCAATCAAGACTCCTGCCGGAGTAAAAAAAGACATGGGAATTGAATTAGATGCTAATATCGGATATGAAGTTTCAAAAGGTTCAACGCTCTATGTCGAAGGAGCTTTTCTGAAATCAGGCAAGTATTATGAGTACGGCGGAGCTAAAGAGAAACAGAATTCTTCTTATGTAAATGTCGGACTTAATTATGAATTGTAATGTCTAATCAGAGATAATTATTTATCTAAATGAAAAGGCTCCGTTTCAGGAGCCTTTTTAAATTAATATCTTTTTAGAATTTGTTCAATTTCTGCCGTTTCATTTTTTGTCAATGGCCCGAACTCCATTGCTTTGGCATTTTCTTCAACCTGTTTGGCTGTTTTAAATCCCGGGATGGGTATTGTTATATCGCTTTTTCCCCATATCCATGCGAGTGCTCCCTGTGCAGGAGTTCTTCCTCCGGACGTAAGAATTTCTTTTACTGAATCAAGCATGTTCATGAATTCCGAAGAAGGACGTCCGTCTTTGAAATAAGGAACCCATTCGTGTCCCGCTCCGCGGACGTCGTCTTTAGGCAGTAATGAATTCATGTTGAATTTTCCGCTGAGAAATCCCATCGCAAGAGGGCTGCGGTTGATGCTCGCAAGATAATTTTCTTCGCAGAAAGAAAGCATTTCCGGCGAATCCTGGAATACGTTCAGGCAGTGCTGAATGACTGAACAGTTTTTTCTTCTTGCGAAAAGAACTGCACCGTCTACAAGATCGGTACTCCAGCCGTAGGTGCGTATTTTCCCCTTTTCAACAAGCTTTTCTAAAACTGAGCAGACCGTTTCAACATCGACTACGCCGATATTCCACTCGTGAAGCTGATAGACATCGATGTAATCCGTTTTGAGTCTTTTGAGTGAGGCATCGCATGCTCTCTCGATATAATCAGGTGAAATGTTGATTCCGTTAAGAGTCTTCGTTTCTGAATTTCCGAAGTGTGCGAATTTGGTAGCGATTACTGCTTCGTTTCGTCTTCCATCAAGTGCTTTGCCTAAAATTTCCTCGCTGTGACCGACGCCGTATGCATCAGCTGTGTCGAAGAAATTTATTCCGAGAGAAAGTGCTGTCTGAATTGCTTTGACGGATTCATCATCGTCAATATTTCCCCAGCCGTCGGGCTTGCCGCCGTAGTAGAACGGACCGCCGATTGCCCAGCATCCCATGCCCAGCGCGCTGACTTCTATTTGAGAGCGTCCGAGTTTTCTTGTAAATCTGATTGACATATTTCCTCCTGTTGGCGGCTGACAATCGCGGAGAACTCACCTTGAAAAAGATTTGATCGATTTTAATTTATTCAGAATACTGAACAAACACAGCGATTATCAGCTTTTGATACATTCGGAATATATCCGGTGAGATGAAGAAAGTTAAGAGCCGGTTTTTGTTAAAATGAGAGAACCACTTGTGAGGTGTGATGTATATCGAGATTGACCGGTCTTTGCGTAATCCCATAAGGAATCAGCTTTATGAACAGCTGCTCGAAAGAATTTTAAAAGGAGAACTTGCTCCGGGGACAAAAATGCCCTCAAGCCGTCACCTTCATGAAAAGAACAACATATCGCGCAATATAATTATAGAGGTTTATGAACAGCTTTCTTCAGAAGGTTATCTTGAGGGTAAGCCGGGGAAAGGAACATGGGTTGCGGAAAACGTAATTCTTGGAGATTCGTATATACGCCGCACACAAACTGAAACTTCACCTGAAAAGAAATTGAAAAAGAAGGATGTAATACGGTTTAACTGCGGAATTCCCGATTTCAAGCAGTTTCCAGTAAAAAAATGGAAACGGTCTCTTGATTATGCATGGTCTCTTGCTGATGAAAAAATGCTGTCATATCCGACTGTCGAAGGAAGACCGGAACTGCGCACCGAGATTTGCGATTATCTGCTTCTGGTAAAGGGAATCCGTGTCAGACCTGAATGCGTGATAATTACTTCAGGTACTTCGGAAACGCTTTTATTGATTGCATCTCATTTTTCCGGCGGAGCGCGTGAACTGATAATAGAAGATCCTGTTATAGATTTTGCGGCGGATATTTTCAATCAGTCGGGTTATAAGCTCAGAGGAATTCCTGTAGATGAATCTGGAATCGATACAGAAAAACTTCCTTCAAAACCGGCGGGTAAACTTATATTTGTTTCTCCTTCTCATCAGTTTCCGACCGGTTGCGTATTGAGCGCGAAACGACGTGTTGGTCTGGTTGATTATGCGGCACGTAACGGTATGTTTGTAATCGAAGATGATTATGATTCGGAATTCCGCTACGAAGGATATCCCCTGCGTTCGCTTTTTCTTATGAATCCTGAAATCGTTATACACGCGGGTACTTTCAGCAAGAATATGTTCCCTTCACTTCGGCTGGGTTATATGGTTGTTCCTGAAAGTATTGCATCAGATATTTTAATGACCAAGGAAAAAATTCAGATGCGGACACCTGCTCAGATTCAGCTTGCGACGGCTCATTTTATGAAAAGCGGAGCCTTCACGAGAAACATCGCACGGATGAAACGGATTTACAAAAGAAAGCACAGCCTTATTTCGCAGAAGCTAAGTGATGCTTTTGGTGATGATATAGAAATAAATTCGAATGCCGCCGGAATGCATTTGAATGTGTCTCATAAAAGATATAAGTTCAGTGCTGATGATTGCCGGAAGTTTGAAGAATTCGGCGTCAGAGTTGATTGTGAGGCTTCATATTCATTAAGCGGAAAAAAAGGAGGGCTTCTTCTCGGCTTTGGTAATGTTTCTGAAAAAGAAATTGCTGAAGGAATTAAAAGACTGAAGCATGCTGTTGATTCTATAATCGGTTGAATTAAAATAAAAAACCCCGCCGCAGCGGGGTTTTGGTTTCTTTAAGTGAGAAATTAAGCGTTAAGAAGAGCTGCAACACCAGGAAGAACTTTTCCTTCTACGAGTTCCATAGAAGCTCCGCCGCCTGTTGATATATGAGTCATCTTGTCAGCAACGCCTGCTTTGTTTACAGCAGAAACTGAGTCTCCGCCGCCGATAACAGTTACAGCAGAAGTAAGCGATGCAAGCTGATTCGCGATTGCAAGAGTACCTGCAGCAAATTTTTCCATTTCAAAAACGCCTACAGGGCCGTTCCAGAAAATTGTTTTAGCGTCAGAAAGTGCGTTCTTGAAAAGCTCGATTGACTTAGGTCCGATATCAAGACCCATCATGTCCTTAGGCATTGCATCAACGTCTACGGTTTTGATGTTTGCGTCGTTTGAAAAAGCATCTGCTACGACAACGTCAGTCTGAAGAAGGAACTGAACGCCTTTTGCCTTAGCTGCTTCGATTGTTTTCTTAGCTGTTTCAAGCTGATCGTCTTCGCAAAGAGAAGAACCTACTTCTTTGCCCATTGCTTTGAAGAATGTAAAAGCCATTCCTCCGCCGATGATGATGCGGTCGCATTTTTCCATAAGTTTTTCGATAACTGTGATTTTTGAAGAAACCTTAGCTCCGCCTACGATGGCAACAAAAGGTTTAGCAGGAGCTTTTACGATTTTTTCTTCAAGGAATTCGAGTTCTCTTTCCATTAGAAAACCGGCTACAGCTGGAAGATATTTTGCAACGGTTTCAGTTGAAGCATGCGCTCTGTGAGCTGTTCCGAAAGCGTCGTTTACATAAACTTCGCCGTAAGTTGCAAGTTCCTTAGCCATTTTTTCGCGCTCGGAAGCTTCCTTGCTTGTTTCTTCTTTGTGAAAACGTGTGTTTTCCAGAAGAAGAATCGCTCCGTCAGAAAGAGCATCTACCATTTTTTTAGTTTCGTCGCCCATGCATGAAGGGGCAACTTTCACATCTTTTCCGATTAGTTTTGCAAGCTGAGCAGCAACCGGAGCCATTTTGTGGTGGTTGTTTACGTATTCTTCTTCGTTGAAAGCTTTGCCTGCTTTTTCAGCTTTTTCTTTGTTCTTTGCAGTGTCTTTTTTAGGATCGCCGAGATGGCTCATGAGAACCAGGGATTTCACATTCTGTTCAAGAATGTATTTGATGGTCGGAAGAGCCGCTTTGATTCGAGTGTCGTCCTGAATGACTCCACCTTTGATAGGCACATTAAAGTCAACACGCATGATGACTTTTTTCCCTTTGATGTCAATGTCTCTTACTGTTTTTTTTGATATTGGCATATAATACTCCTTAACCTTTGTTTATGAGTTCAGTACTTTCGTTTTGCGGAATGAGTCAAGATATTTTCCAGCAAAAAAAAAGGATTTCTTTAAGTTATAAATAATGTTTTTCACAGAATGTCGGGGGAAATGTCACTCAATTGATAATGCAGAAATGGTTGTGGTTATTCTCATCTCGCGAAGATTGTAAGCAGTGTTATCACAGTTGTGATGATTGTGATACCTATGCCCATTGCCCACATTATCATGGTGAATTTTTTATTTGCGTCTTCAAAACGTTTGTCCATTTGATTGAATCCGAACTGCATTAATTCGCGCTGAGCTTTCAGTTCTTCTTCGATACGCGTCATGCGTTCTATCATCTGAATATCGTATGAGCGCAGCTGTATTACATTGCTTTTCGCACTGAACCGGTCGAAGTTTGATTCAATGTAAGAACCTATCTGTTCCAGTTGTTCTTTTGTTAATTCCATTCTCGCACTCATTATTCACCTCAATTTATTGTGAAAAACTTTCTCTGTCAAGGTTTTAAACATTAATATAAACGTAATTTGCCTGAGCTTTTTCGCGTAAAA
>DAOMHE010000077.1:0-10883 GCA_035430785.1 Spirochaetota bacterium
GAGAGGAATAAAAGACTGCACGAACTGTCTTTGCTTGATAGTCTGACAGGATTATACAACAGGCATTATTTTCAGATTCGTATTAATGATTATATCGATTCTGTAAATGATTCAGTGCTTTCGAGCGGAGTAAAACTAGGATTCTTTATGATTGATATCGATTTTTTTAAATTGATTAATGATACTGAGGGTCATTTGTTCGGAGACCTTGTTCTGAAACATTTTGGTGAAAGGCTGAAATCCGCAATCAGAGAAGAAGATGTTCCTGTGAGATGGGGCGGTGAAGAATTTCTGCTTATTGTGCCCAGAACCGATGAAACCAGATCTTTTGAAATTGTTGTTCGAATTCTGGAAAAAATAAATTCGAAACCCTTTGTCATCGGCGATAAAGAAATTCCGTTGACCTGTTCGATTGGTTATTGTCTTTATCCGTTTATTTCCAGTGTTCAATACGGCGGATGGCGTGAAGCCGTAAAGGTAGCGGACTCTGCGCTATATATTGCAAAACGTAGGGGACGAAACAGGTCGATAGGAGTTTTTGTTGATCCTTCAGGTAAAAACATTTTTGATTTAAAATCTGTTTTATCAGATATTAAAAAGTCAGCTGATGACGGAAAAATAATATTAAAGGAACACCCCGATTTTTCATCACCTCATCATAAGTAAATACCTTGACTTCACTTTTTTTGTTTTTTAAAATATTTGCAGGCACTAAAGAAAAAGATCAAATCTATTTCTTTAGTGTCAAAAACAAAAACACGAGGTATTTATGGCAGGAACGTTAGGGAAAAAAATTTTTGTTTTGTTCTTCTCTCTATTCGCGGGGATGACATTTCTTTATCCTCAAGAGGCGAATGACCAGTATGGTTTCGGCGGTAGAACATTTTTAATTCAGTCGGCTCTTGAAGTCGGAAAATCTACAAAAGGCATATGGGATGTTCCCGGAAAACCCGGAAAGGATAGCGGGAATTTTAAACCAATAGGTAAGGGAGACTGGCTTCACATGGGAGTGTGGGAGAGAGAAAAAGGTGATCCGGATGACAGACTCTTTATTTTCCGTCCGGCGCAGGGCTCTGCTGTCGGTAGATATTTTATAAATTTCGCGCGTAATTCTTATTGGGGTATTAATGCAATTGTTCCTACTGGAAAGGTTGAAGCGAGAACCCGTGCGGATCATTTTGAATTAAAATATCTGCGCGACGGAAGATGGAAAATATATTATTCTCCGGGAGTAATTATTTGCCTGGAGAACAACTCTGCAAAGAACGGATCAAAACTTGTTTTACGTCCGGATTTTAACGGACCTGCTGCGGAATGGGTATTTTTTGATCTTGGCACTCAGCGGTCATTTATACCTGTTATCCAGAATACAGCTCAGGATAATGCCGCACCGGTTAGAAAACTTGAGGATGTTCTTGAAGTTAATTATCCTGCAAGACATCAGTATTTTAATTCGGTGAAATCTGATCAATTCGCTCAGGATAATTCCGGCGGCAAGATGGTGTCTATTCTGAATTCATTTAAAATGGCTGACCAGTGGACTGTTGTAAAAGATGTTATTTCTAAGGTAAAACCTAACAGCGACTTGAACGCAAAGAGAGCAATTCTCGCGGAACTTCTTAAAGTTGATATCAAGAAAGGTTCAAACTTCTTAGAGAAAGCTCTCTCAAATAAAATGAGAGAATCAATTGAAAAAGAAGCTTTGACCGAGAAAGATGAAGTAAGTAAAAAAATGATTCTTGATATAGCTAACAAAATATAAATTTCATATTTCTTCAACATGTGAAGCCTGATAAGCTATAACGATTAGTTTATCAGGCTTTGTCGAAACCTCAATCTGAAATACCTGCTGATTGTTTTTTTTAAATCCTTTATATCCTGTTTGATGTTTACACTTCGTTGAGAAATAAATTACTTCATCGAAGATATTTTTCTGCAATAAAACTTGCGTTATTCCGTTATAAACTATGAGCCTTAAGGTGCGGGATTAACGAAATTGAAAAACAGAATCAGTCAGTTCTACAAAGAAGAAAGACCAAGAATGGTGGCATTCGTCAGGAAGCTGATCAGTGATGTTTCTGACCGTGACGGTGAAGATATTGTCCAGGATGTGATATTGTCAATCTGGAATTCGGCCGATGCTTCACCGGTTGAAAATCTGTCGTCATACGTCTATAGGTCTTTGCGCAACAGGGTTATTGATGCTTTTCGAAAGACAAAAGATGATGTTTCTGTTAACGAAAAAGTCTTTGATGATTCGGGTGTAACAATTTCAGATTTTCTGTGCGATCTGAAGTACAGCGTAGAGGATGAATCGGAGCGGAAGGAGATCAGCCGGCTGATTTTTGAAGCTCTAAATCTTTTACGTCCGGAAGAAAGAGAGATAATTTGTCTGACTGAATTTGAACGTATGAGTTTCAAAGAGTGCTCAAGGATTCTTGGTGAACCGGTTGGAACTCTTCTGTCGAGAAAATCGAGAGCGTTAAAAAAAATGGAAAACATTCTGCATCAGATAGGATTTTCAAAGGAGGATTATTATGAAGAATGAAAGCAGAGCAGTTAATGTATTGAAAATTATAGGAATGGTAATCGCAGGAGCTGCTGGTGCGCTGCTTCTGGCAGGAATTTTCGGATTTATTTTTATGCATTTGTGGAACTGGCTGATGCCGGATCTTTTTGGAATCAAATCAATAACATTCTTTCAGGGTGTAGGGTTGGTTATTTTGTCCAAGATTCTTTTCGGAAGCCTCAAGCATCATCCTGCCAGGCATATCGGAAAACATATGTCGCGTAAAATGAAAAAAAGATGCGGTCAGTTGGCAGATTTTCCGCCTGAAGTCGCAGAGAATTACGATGAATATTGCGAGTTTTGGGAAAAAGAAGGCTCGGAAGGATTTAAAAGATATTTACACAAGAACAAGTCAAACGGGGAATGATGTGAAAAACATAATTTTCGGAAACTCGATGGATGTAATGCCGTCAGTATTTTTCAGAATGATGGCTGTTCTTTTTAAAATACGGGATGTTGTAATGCCTCACGATTATAAGCTTGATTTGATGGGGATAAAAGAAGGAGATGTTGTGCTTGACTGCGGATGCGGAACCGGCAGCTGTCTGAAAAAAGCTTCGAAACTTACAGGAGAAAGAGGTCTTGTTTATGCGGTTGATGTTCATCCTCTTGCAGTAAAGTGTGCCCATAAAATCTCTGAGCGGTCGGTTTATAAAAATATAAAACCTGTTTTGTCGCAGAACGGAGTTGTTCCTGTAAAACCTAATTCGGTTGATGTTATCTACGCGCTTGATATGTTTCACATGGTATCTGACTATAAATCATTTTTACGAGAACTTTATGTCCTCATAAAACCTGATGGAAAACTTTATCTTGAAGACGGACATCAATCAAGACGGAAAACAATTGATAAAGTTAATGAATCCGCTTTATGGGATATTGCCGAGAATTCATCGAAATGGATTGTGTGTTCTGCTCGCAACAAATAGACAAAAAGAAGCCCCGGGGGGTACTCGGGGCTTTGAAATTTATGAAAACGTCTTGGTAATGATTACCTGACGGTCTCAGCGTTTAAAAGTGTACTTGTCATCCGGATAAAGATACCAGTCTTTATTCGCTGTTCCTTTTGACTCATACCATGATCTGAATCTCTTGTAGGCGGAGTAGATACCGTCTTTTGAACCTTCACACGGCCACTGCCAGTCTTCCGGTATTACTATTGCCCAAGGGAAATTCTTGCTGTCGATAAGCGCTCCATTATATGTTGTGTTGAATGCCGGAATATGAACTTCGCCTCTCCATGAGTCATTGTTAGGGACTATAAACGGATCGAAAGGCATTGAACCTAAATCTTTCGCACTTATTCCTTCGGGATATTCAACCACAGTTGTTTTTTCGGGAACATCGATGTAAGTGTAACCATTTGCGCTGTTGCAGTTCCAGTCTTCTTTGGTGTATCCGTTTGCGCGGAAAGGTTCGTGAAGATTCGCATAAATTACATGATCTTTTCCTGCTATACGGATAGCGAATTTATTGTGGTATCCTGCGCCTGCTGCTAAAGGCTTGGTGATTATTTCAATCTTGGTTGTTTTGCCTTCAGAGTTAACATACTGCTTGTATGTAACTTTTACTACTGCATCATTGAAGTCAGCATCGCCTTTCTTTGTTCCATTGTCATAATTGTCTTCGAATGCAAACACGTAAGAAGCAGTGTTGATTGCCGCAACTGACGCATCATTGTCATTTACATCTGTTCCTTCATTCGGAGCGAGAATTCCGTCGCCGTCATTATCTATTCCGGTAGGTTCGCTCTGCTTTTTAAGAACAATCTGGCCGTCTATTAAAGATAGACCTGAAATGTCTTTGCATACAACAGGTTTTGCTTCTTCATAACCGTTAGCTTTAACAATTATTGAAACATATCCTTCAGCGGTATTGATCGGAATTGTTCCGTCAATTTTTCCATTTGCATCAGAAATCAATGAAGTAATGACTTCTGTTGTTTCATTGAAAGATATAATTTCGCCTGCGGAATTTTTTACCACATCGGTTACTTTAACTATCTGGAGCATCGCGCCTGGTATAACTTCGCTTGTTTCCTGATTTCTGATATAAACATCAAATGCAACCTGCTGAACTGTTGAAGGAGGCGTGTTATCGTCAGTCTCTGCAGGTGTTCCGTCAACGACGTTGCGTAGAACTGCAATTCCTGATTCCATTTTAGCTATGAGATCGGCGAGAGAGTCAGCTGAAACGGTATAAGTGTAGGTTTTAATTTCGCCGTTTTTAAGATATTCGAAATCGATATAAGCAGTTACTGATCCTGCGACATCGGAAATGAATCCTGCGAATGATGCGTTTCCGCTTGAATCTGTTTTTGGAAACTGAGCTATGACGACTCCATTGGAATCTTTAATTGATATTGCCGCGCTTGCGATAGGTTTTGAATCACCGCTGGTGTTGTCGGTCACGTTTGTTGTAAAGTTGTAATATGTTGTGTCGGCATTATCAAGCGTGATCTTGGCTATGGCATTTTGGATGTCGGAGATCGAGGTGACGTTGATTGTTTCGGTAGTATATCCGTTTGCGCTGATAATTACTGTTGCAGGAGAAGTGTTTTCTGAAAGTTCAGAACTGAAAGATATGCTTCCGTCTTCTGCTGAAGTGATCTGGAAAATGACATTCCCCGATGAATCTTTTACGGTGATCAATGCGCCTGAAACTGCATTGCCGGACTCGTCGAGAACGGTTCCTGACAAATCTACCGGAACTTGATTAGTTTCAGGACTTTCAGGTGTAGTGCCGGGGGTATTGCTTCCAGGAAGAGATGGTTTTCCGCCGGGATTATCTGTAAGATCGACTGTGTCGCTGCCGCCGGATCCGCCGCCGCAATAAGTCATAGTAAGTATTGGAGCAAGCAATAGAACTAATGTGAACAACCTTATATTTTTCATATTTTTACCTCCAGATACTATTAGCAATAAGTGTGCCATCTTGAAAATAGTTACTTAATTTTTAATTATGGATTTGGTGTACATATCTGTGAATATGACTATTATCGTGGGACATAATTGGTGAGAATTCTTGTTAGTCGCAGTTATTTGCACTTTCAAATGTATCATATTGATACTAAATTTTGCCTCGTATCAATATGATACTAATTGTGAAACAAAATATCAATATGAGACAAGATTTTAATTTGTCTCATATTGATAGAGGTATAATTTATAAAAGATGAGTTTTCATTAAACTTCTTATATTCTCAGTAAATTCTTCATAAGAATGATTTCCTGCATTTTGCGGTTCAATGAAATTAACGGTGATTTTCGTAAATGGTCTTATAAACTTTGCACCGGCAGGGTAGGCTTTATATGCGCCTTTTATGGCAATAGGTATGACTGGAATATTAAGTTCTTTGCTTAGTATTGCAAAAGTTTTTTTGTACTCTCCAAGTTCTCCGTTTTGAGTTCGAGTACCTTCCGGGAAAATTACGACATTGCACTTATTTCGAAGAACTTCTCCCATTTTCTGAATCGTATCTTTGAGATTTGAATTGATATCAACCAAAATAATGTTTGAGCGTTTCGCGAGAAATTTGCGAAACGGTGTATTGAAGTGTTTCGCTTTTGCAAATATATAAGTTTTTCTCAAAATTTCAGGAGATAGAACCGAGGCAAGCAGAATCCAGTCAATATTGCTTTGATGATTGGGAGCGATAATAACAGGTGAAGTGATATCTGTTTTTGGGGCATTCGTTTCTATGCGGCAGATAATATTGATGAAAATTTTAAAGAAATTTCTGAGTGCAATATGCGGCCAGCGGCTTTGCGGTATTGCTTTCATGGAATCGGTATTGAGTATTGTCTTCCAGTCGCTGATTTCTTCTGTTATTTCCGAATTGCTGTTTATTGCGAATTTTGCAAGCGATTCGGGAGTTGTCAGTTTGGAAGCGTCTTCATCTTCTATTTTAATTCCGAAACGCGTTTTAATAAAAGAGATAAGTGCTACCTTGTCGAGTGAATCCATTCCAAGATCAAGTTCAAGATGGTTTTGAGGTTTTACGGATATTTGCTTTGTCTTTTCGATGTATTCTCTAATCAGGCTGTATTCTTCGCTTTCGGGCTGATTTGAATTATTATTTTCTTCTGTCTGTTTTGATGTAGAAATATCTTTGAGCTTGAATCGCTGAAGTTTTCCAAGTCTTGTGCGCGGCAGTTCGTTTTCAGTTAAAGAAAAGCTGAGTATCTTTTTGTATGGTGAAACTGACTTGTTGTAACTGTCGATGATATCCCATTTGAAAAATTCATGAATATTGTGAATGCCGTTTTGTTCAATTTCAGTCAGATCCGGTACTACTAATGCCTTAAGTATTCCGTTTTCGAGGAATATGCCGCATTCCTTGATGAAGTGAGACCTTGAAAGTTTTTCTTCAATTTCTTCCGGGTTGATATTTTTGCCGTTTTCAAGAACGATTGTTTCTTTTATGCGCCCTGTCACAAATAGAAAATTGTTCTTGTCTATATATCCGGAATCCCCTGTATGCAGCCATCCGTCTTTTATTATTTTATCAGTCTCTTCGGGTTTGTTGTAATAACCTTTCATGACATTTCTTCCGCGTGCGCATATTTCGCCGTTTTCTATTTTTACTTCCATATTAATGACGATTATTCCGGCACTGCCGAGACGGATTTGACCCGGGCGGTTACAGCTTATCATGGGAGCTGTTTCGGTCATTCCGTATCCTTCAAGCATTTCGAATCCGAGTGTTTTAAAAAATTTTGCCGACTTAATATCCAGAGCGGCTCCGCCTGACACAAGATAGCGCATCGATCCGCCGAAAGCATTATGTATTTCTGAAAATATTTTTTTTGAAAATTTCCGTGAATTAAGCAAGGATGCAACTTGGAAGAATACTCTTGCGATGAAGCGTGCGTCAATTTTTTGCTTTATCCCTTTCATCAGCTGCTGGTATAGTCGCGGTACTCCGATCAGCAGGGTTATTTTTCCGTCTTTTAATGTATTTCTTATGTCGTCGGGATTCATAGATGGTGCAATTACTACTGTAGCTCCCACGTGAAGAGGTGCAATTATGGTTCCGGTCAGAGGAAATGAGTGATGAAGCGGAAGAAGAATCATTACTCTGTCGGATTCTATGAAGATTTTAGCGTCATCATGAACGGATTCGATGTTTGACTGAATATTGTCATGGGTCAGCATCACTCCCTTTGGGGAACCGGTTGTTCCTGAAGTGTAAATGATAAAAGAGGTATCATAGTAATTATCAGGTTTGATTTCTTCGGCATTTTCGTTTTGATAATTGATTTTTAATTCGTCAAAATTTATCAGAGCAGGTTTTTTTGACGCTTTATCGGATACTTGTTGAGCCTTTTTTATCGTCTGATTCGAGCAGAATATATAATCAGGTTCGCAGTCATTTAATATATAAAGGATTTCATCCTCGCTTGATAGAAAATCTACCGGAACGGAAATACCGTTTTGTTTGATTATGGCATAAAAGGCAAATATCCATTCCGGTCTGTTTTCGGATAAAATTACGGCTTTGAAAGGTTCATTTTTGAGAATTTTGGCTATTGCAGAAATATTTTTTAAAAGATCTGTGTAGCTCACTTCGCCGTCTTTATGAATAATTGCCGGTTTCGGGTGGTTTAATATCTGCATTTTTTCTCCATTTTGCCCGAAGGCGGAGACGTCAGTTGATGTTAATCTTGATAATGTGTCAACGTCGTTATTGTAAGGTATAAAATAATGTCTAATAAGGCAATTTGATTATTCTTATTATTTTTGGATAAACTGATGATTGGATTTTTAAGCTCTATCGCGCGATAATCCATAAAATGATAAATCAAAGAATTTGTTGACAGTTATTAAGTTTAGGATAAATGAATGCACATGAACAATTTATTTCGGCATTATCTTAAAAAAATATTTGGGCTGTTTCTGTTTGCATTTATTCTGGTTTCTTGTCAAAATGATGAAGAAATTGACGGGTCATGCAAATTTCATGTGATTTCATACGGTGACGGAGTTGTTGGTTGGTATATTGTCGATAATGATGATCCTGTTTCATTTTCAATATCTGAAATGGAAAATTCATCATACTCTCTTTCTGTAAATTTTGCTACACCTGAGTCATCTATATATATATTTGCTAAAGCTGCATCGGATAAAACAGAAAGTATTTCGGTAATGCTTTATGATAATGGAGAGCTTCTTCAGTCGAAAAGTGCTTATAAAATTTCTGATGAGATTCTTATTAACGAATTATCATATACCGAATTTGTTTCCGATAAAGAATGACTCCTGAAGCACGCCGCTGCGAATGAATCATAAGGAAGTGTAAATGTTTTTATCCAAGAAGAGATTCTTCTATGTTTTTCTTTTTATTTTATTTGCATCATGTCCGCTATTTTCAAATGGAACGGGTTCTGATGATACGAATATGATTGCCAGTGTCGGCATCGCAATTCTCGCGGCAACTATCGTCGCATTTATATCTCATTTATTCAAACAGCCTCTTCTTCTTGCATACATTATCGCCGGTGTTATAATAGGGCCTAAGCTTGGTTTCGGTTTCATTGAAAAAGCTGAAGACATAGAAACAATTTCGCATTTCGGTTTGATTCTGCTTCTTTTTTTAATAGGTCTGGAAATTGACATCAAGAAGCTGAAAAGCTCCGGCAAGTCTCTTGTCGCGGGAGGTTTAACGCAGTTTCCTATTTGCGCTCTTTTGGGATCTGCTTTCTTTCTGCTTCTCGGATACTCTGCTCGAGGCGGAGGATATGATCTTTTCTATCTCGCTGCATGCTGCGGATTGAGCAGTACCGCCATCGTTGTAAAACTTCTATACGGAAAATTTGAACTCGATACGCTTGCAGGACGTCTTACTCTCGGCATACTCGTCTTCCAGGATATCTGGGCAATTATACTTCTGGGTATTCAGCCGAATCTTGCCAATCCCGATATATTAAATATTCTGCTGTCGTTCGGGAAAGGTATTTTTCTTGTTGTTGTAAGTATGCTGATCAGCCGGTATGTTCTGCCGAAAATCTTTAAATCAATTGCTAAAATACCCGAACTGGTTTTAATTTCTTCATTGGCGTGGTGTTTTCTTGTCTGCGGTTCAGCTGCTTTTCTCGGTCTTTCGCAGGAAATGGGTGCTCTCATTGCCGGAGTTGCGATTTCAACTTTCCCTTACAATCTTGATGTTATTGCAAAAGTCGTCAATATACGCGATTTTTTTATAACATTATTTTTTGTTTCACTCGGAATGCGAATTCCTAATCCGCTTGAAAACATGTCTGTTCTTGTAATTGCCGCTGGTGCTTCGGCGTTTCTCCTTTTATCACGTTTCCTTTCAGTTTTTCCGGTACTTTATTCACTTAAAAACGGTCTCAGGGTAAGCCTGCTAACATCGATAAATCTTGCTCAGATAAGTGAGTTTTCTCTTGTTATTGCTTCACTCGGACTTGCTCACGGTCATATTTCACAGGAAACGATGTCTGCTATTATTTTTGTTTTTGTTATTACTTCGGCTCTTTCAACATATATGATTAAGTATAATGACTCTATACAGAAAGTCCTGGCATTTGCGTTAAAGAAGGCGGGTTTGAAAGAAATTTCCTCAGCAGTGCATGATGATGAAACAACACCTGGTAAAGAAATCGCTATTCTGGGTTTTCATAGAATGGCAAGTTCTCTTCTTAGTGAAATACTCGGCACAGAAGATGTTGAGTCATCATTGAAGGATAAAATTGTTGTAGTTGATTTTAATCCCGAGATTCATGAGTCGCTTCAAAGCGTCGGCGTAAAGGTTGTTTACGGAGATATCAGTCATCTGGATACTCTTTATCATGCAGGAATTCACGATGTTAAAATTGTTGTTTCGACTATTCCGGATACGATTTTGGTAGGAACAGATAATCTCAAAATAATACGCCACATGCGTGATGTATGTCCGAATGCCAAAATAATAGTAACTGCGGAAAGTATCGAGCGCGCACTTAATATGTATGCAGAAGGTGCCGATTATGTTTTTATTCCCCGCGTCCTTGCGGCTGACCGGCTGATGAACGTTATCGGGGGGATTCTCGCCGAATCTAAAAAAATGAAAACTGAAATATTGGAAGAAATTGAATTGCTGAAATGCAGAAGCGAGATAATAAGATGAATATTCAGCCCTGGGCAACGATTTCTTTTGTGAGATTCATGTAATCAGCAGCTCCGTTGCTGTCTGACTTGTATTCGAATATCGTTTTTCCCCAGCTTGGGGCTTCCTGTAAGGCAACATTTTCACGCACAAGAGTTTGGTACAATTTCCCCGGAAGACGTTCATCCGTTTCACTTAAGACTTCGC
>DAOMHE010000078.1:0-2104 GCA_035430785.1 Spirochaetota bacterium
CTGTAATTCTTGATGAATTTCATGAGCGGAGTATAAGTTCTGACTTGTCGCTTGCATTTCTTATAGATGCTAAATCGCTGATAAGAAATGATCTTAAAATTCTTCTTATGTCTGCGACACTTTCTGCAGATTCATTTAAAGGATATTTTTCTGACTGGCCTTCCGTTTATGTTGATGGAAGAAGTTTTCCGGTTTCATTAAAATATATGCCTCCTCAAAAGAATGAATATCTTGAAGACGGAATATGCAGACTTGTTTCGTCTGCTCTTCGTGATCTTGACGGGGAAGGTGATGTGCTTGTCTTCCTTCCGGGATTTAAGGAAATGAAACGCACAGAAGAGAAACTCAGAAGCGGAAATTTTAAAGGAGAAATATTTCTTCTTCATGGAAGCATGTCTCCTTCAGAGCAGTCGGCGGTTGTGAAACGTACAATGAATGATAAACAGGCTGTTATTCTTTCAACGAATGTCGCGGAGACGAGCATAACAATAAATTCAGTAAGAGCTGTTGTTGATTCCGGGTTGGTACGTAAGCTTAGATACGATCCTCAAAGCGGGATGAATCACAGAATTACTATTGAAAGTTCAGTCTCATCTTCGACGCAGAGATCAGGAAGAGCCGGGCGTGTAGCTCCGGGCGTGGCTTATAGGTACTGGGATGAAAAAGATTACAGGATGCCTCATGATATTTCAGAGATATTATGTTCTGATCTTTCAGCTTTTGCTCTTGAAAATGCGCTGTGGGGTTCTCTTTCTGACATGAGTTTAAATTTTCCGGAAAACCCGCCTGCTTCTGCTCTTTCCGAGGCTGTAACTCTTCTTCGGGGACTTGGATTTATTACCGATGATGATACAATTACAGAAAACGGGAAATTCGCCGTATCATTATCCGTTCATCCCCGTCTGGCTTCCATGATTGTAAATTCTGAAGAACGTGAGAAGCAGACCGCAGTACTCCTTGCGGTATTATTGAACGATGATCTGCGTTCTTTCGGAAATCTTTCAGCTGATATTGAGATTATAATTGAAGATATAATCAGAAATAAGAATAAATACTCAAGACTGGTTTCTGAATTTGAAAAGCTATGTGAAAGAATCGGTATCAAAGGAGAATTGTCAAAAGTCGATATATTTTTTGTTTCAAAACTTTTGATTTCTGCATATCCGGACAGAATCGGCAAAAAAATCAGATCCGATAAAAATACTCATTACATGCTTTCTCTCGGTAAGCAGGCAGTTTTACATTCTTCCGGGCCGCAGTATATCGTTGCACCGCTTACGGAAACTTCCGGCGGAAACCGCATTTTACTTTATTCTGAAATTAAAAAAGAGCTTATTGACGGTTTTCTGCGCGGCGCTCCTTTGATATATGAAATCAGATGGAACGGATGGCAGTGTTCGGCATTTCGTAAAAAGATGATAGGCATGATGCCTGTTGAAGAATACCCTTGTGCCTTGAGCGATGTTGACTATTTAACTCTGAAGAGAGAGGCAAACAGGAAACTCAAGAAAGAGGGATTGGATTCATTACCTTTGGGGGATGACAGCAGACAGCTTATTGAAAGACTTGATTATGTATCAGGCAGAGTGGAAGAATTCTCTGATTTCAGTTCGGAAAAAATTAAAACTACTGTATGTGACTGGCTTGCTGATTATGCTGATTTTAAATCAAATTCAGTTTTTCCGCAGGAGAATATTTATTCCGCTCTGTCGGCTCATGTCGGTTATGAACTTATGAAACATCTCGATAAATATGCTCCTGAGTTTATATCGCTCAAAGAAGGTAAACGTAAGAGAATAGATTATTCATCCGCAAAGGCTTCGGTTTCCTTGAGAATCCAGGAACTGTTCGGTGTGAATGAAAATCCGATTGTCTGCGGCGAGCCGCTTGTGATGAATCTTTTAAGTCCTGCAGGAAGACCTGTTCAGGTTACAAGTGATATCAAAAATTTCTGGAAAAACAGCTATATTGAAGTCCGCAAAGAAATGAAAGGCCGTTATCCGAAACATAACTGGCCGGAAGACCCTTCTCTATAATTAGCTTGACCTTATTGCTTTTATTTTATTAAATACGGAAAAAGGGGTGTTATGAAAAAGCCAGTTAA
>DAOMHE010000078.1:2204-10738 GCA_035430785.1 Spirochaetota bacterium
ATTGCTTTTATTTTATTAAATACGGAAAAAGGGGTGTTATGAAAAAGCCAGTTAAGCCAGTTAAGCCAGTTAAGCCAGTTAAGCCAGTTAAGCCAGTTAAACCAGTTAAACCAGTTAAACCAGTTAAAAAAAGTTCCCAAAAAAAAGTTATTCCGGCTAAAAAGTCAAAAAGTTCATCTAAACTTTTAAAAGTTTTAGCGGTAGTGTCCGGTTCTTTTGTACTGTTATTTGCCGGGATCCTGATCGCGGTTTATATTATCGTTGATAAAGATTTTGTCGAATCACAGCTTGAAAATGTTCTTCACCGTCAGGTTCGTGTTGCTTCGTTTGACAGCAGTGTTTTCTCTGCGGTAAGCGGAATTGAAGTCAAAGATGTCAGGGTTTCAAACTTTAAAACAGAAGAACAGTTGAAATCATTAAAAGGGAAACCTGTTGCTGAAAATGATGTTTTCGCGGCGCTTGGTTCATTCAAGTTCAAGCTTTCTATTCCGCCGCTTCTTAAAAAGCAGTTTGTATTAAATGAAGTAATGCTTTATTCTGCAAAAATAAACATCGTCAGATATAAAAACGGAATGTTTAATTTTTCTGATCTTCTTGTTCCGAAAAAAAAAGATAAACCGGAAAAAAAAGTTTCTCCTGAAGAAAAACCTAAGGATAGTGCTCCGGTGAAAGCGGAGGATCTTCCGGTTGCAGTAAATATCGGTTCAGTCGGACTTCAGGATGCGCAGATAAATATTTACGATCAGACAACCGGGCAGAGTCTTATGCTTTATAAAGTTACAGCAAAAGTTCACGATATAGTTGTTGATCCGAAAGACCTGTCGAATAAAGACAATGCAATGTTTGTTATTTCGGGCGGAATAAAAACTGTGAGCAGACCTAAATCGGGAAGTGTCGAGTCATTTGATATCGGCTTTGAAGTTACAGGCAATGCAATTCCTTTTGACAAGTCGACTCGTATTTTGAATCCTGAAATCAATCTTCGTGTCGGATCGCCTTACGGAACGATTACAGGCCTTCAGATTTTCAATGAAATGATTAATGTCGAACAGCTTTCGAAATACTCTGGTAAATTTGATTTTCTCAAAAAAGAAATTAATTGGAAAAACGGATTTGTATCAGCTCATTACAAGAATAATGTCGTTTCTTTCAGAGACGGTAAGATTGCAAATGATGATTATACTCTCTTGTTTAATGGGAACATGAATATCGCAACTTCGGTTGTCGACATTGACGCCGATCTTTCTATAGCGAAGAAACATTCTGAAACTGTTAAGAAACGCATTGTAACTCTTGCTTCAAAAGCAGTCAAGGGCAAAGCTGCTAAATTCGTCACACCTGTTAAGATTGCAGACATTGCTTTGAAACCTCTTTTAAACGATAAGGGTGAAATATTTTTGAAGGAAAAAATCAAAGGAAATATTTCCAAACCTAACGCAGATCTTGTTTCTCCGAAGCTTTCTTCAATTGATGATATTGTTAAAGAAGCTGTAAAAGAAGCGGGCGGAGAAGTAATCGATGCCGCTAAAGATAAGGCTAAGGACAAGACAAAAAAGGAAGCCGCGAAACAGACTGACAAGGCAAAAAGTAAAGCAGGCAGCAAAGTGAAAAGTCTAATTAAATAGGTAAGTCTATTTAGTGAATGAAGACTGCTTTTGCAGTCTTCATTCACTAAGCGGATTGCCTTCAGAATCAGTTGTAATAGTGTTTCCGCAAAGTATAAGTATTCCTTCGATGAAGCCCCATAATCCGCCGACTCCGCAAGTGATAAATGTTACGACTATTTGTATTATTCCTATGTTTATATAACCGAGATAGAATCTGTGAATCCCCCAGCTTCCTAAAAAGATACCCAGGAGACCGGCGGCAAGTTTTGATCTTGTTGCTTTGAGTAATTTTGTTCCGCATTTTCGACAGAATTCTGAACCGGGTTCCAGTTCAGAGGCGCATGCCGGACAGAAGTTTGATCCGTTACCGGCACTTATTCCGCAACCCGGGCAAATTGAAGCTTTATTTGAAATTTGTTTTCCGCATTCTCTGCAAAACATGTTAACCCAGTTAAATAGTAATTAAATTTTTATCAGCAAGAAATTTAATTCCCCTGAGTGTAAATAATCTGTCGGTCAGATACGAATCGATTGATCCGCTTATCAGTTCAGCGTCTCCGCCAGTTAGAACGACCTTATATGTTTTTCCGCTTTCACGGCTTATTTCGTCAAGAATGTATTTTATCGCACCGATTGTTCCGTAAAAAATTCCGGATGATATATTTTCGGAGCTGTTTTGTCCGATTACAGATGAAGGCCTGGAATATTTGAGTTTTTTCAGCATTGCAGTTTTTTCGGTAAGAGCGGCAAATGCCGTGCATATACCCGGGAGTATCACACCGCCTTTGAAGACAGAGGATTCTATAACTTCAATGTTTATTGCGCTTCCTGCATCTACAATTATGACATTATCTTCCGGGAAAATTTCTGAAGCTGCTGCTGCGTTCGCAAGTCTGTCTGCTCCGGCTGTTGAATTGTACATGCTTGTAAATCCAAGATGAAGCATGTCGCTTATTTTCAGCATGGTAATTTTATTATTCTCACAGAATGAAATTACACTTTCTTCAAATAAAGGATTAACACAGGAATAAGCCAGAAACTTTATTTTAGGGAGATTCTCAAGCATCTGGGCTAAATCGCTGTTTTTTGATGATAGAAAAAGACTTTCCTCGCCGTACTCCGTAAAAACAGCACATTTAGTGTTGGTATTTCCAATATCAAGGCAAATTATTTCATTTTTTTTGTCCATAACTGCAATTATTTTCGTATAAGGTAGTAGATTTGTCAAAATAAAAAGGAGTTTGTATGGATCAATCAAATGTTCATTTGCCGATGCAGAAATGTTTCAACGGATGTGAAGTAAAAACCCTGTCTGATATTGAACTGATTGCGGTAATTTTAAATACAGGTACAAGCGGAAAAAATGTGATAAACCTTGCGGCTGATGTTTACAACAAGTGCAGGGGGCTTCATGGAATCCGGAAATCCGGTCTTCGTGAGCTCGCAATGCTGAAAGGTGTCGGTTTTGCAAAAGCCGTAAGAATTCAATGCGCTCTTGAAATGGGCAGACGCATAACAAACGGAAAAAATATCGGTGAAATTATAGATACGCCGTACAAGGTTTGGAAGTATCTGCTGCCGCATTCATCCTGTCTCCCTCAGGAAGAATTTATGGTAATAAATCTAAATAACAGAAATCAGGTCTTAAAATTTTCTTCCATCTCGCGCGGGACAGTTACACAGACGATTATTCATCCGAGAGAAATATTTAGAGAGGCGATTAAAGAATCGGCGAGTTCGATTATCGTCGCTCACAACCATCCGTCAGGTTCTTTGAAGCCGTCCGAAGAGGATCTCCGGGCGACAAAGCGTCTTGCGAATGCCGGGGAAATTGTCGGTATACCTCTTCTAGATCATCTCATTGTCTGTGAAGATTCATTTTTAAGCATGAAAGAAGAGGGTTATCTGTGAAGCTGAACGGATTCTATTATGCTGCTGATTTGAGATCTGTTTTTGAAAAAATTTTCTTTCTGTATTATAAATGAAAGTTCCATTTTGAATTCCGGCGAGTATATTATGAATTTATACAAAATTATGCTCCGGATTTCGACAGCTACCTGAAGAATGTTGAAATCACCCGAAGAGGTGAAATCCCTGTGCACTTTTGATCCTGCAATATTATCTTTGTAATTTTGTATTATATCATTTGAAAGAGTAAAATCATCTTTATCAGAAAAATAAGAAGGAACGGATAAGACCATCAGGATATTTTCTTTTTTATCAATCCATACGTTTCTGATCTCAGATTGAAATTTTTCTGTTTCGTTTTTTTTGACAGCATTTTTCGCTTCAATGAGAAGTTTGCCTGTTACAGGTTCCATTCCTGAAGGTATGTTGAAGGATGCTTTGTTATCAAAAACAAATGAGCTTTGGTTTTGCTTAACCGGAGTATTAAGTTTAATTATGGGATCGAACTCTGCGGGAGCAAATTTTTCTTCGGAGCACCCTGAAAATGACAGAAGAAAAAACAGAAATAATCCCGCAGAGCTTAATTGTTTACATGACTTCATTGGCTCTTTATAGTAATTTCGTCGGCGAAGTCAATTTTAATTTTATGTTCAGGCAGTATTTCGCCCGAAAGTATTTTTACAGAAAGTTTGTTTAATACTTCTTTCTGAATAAGACGCTTGAGAGGTCTCGCTCCGAAATTCGGATCATACCCGTTTTCAGACAGATATTTGAGAGCCTTGGATGTTATTTCCATTTCTATTCCATGGCTCTTCTTGATCCTGGAAGCGAATTCGGAAAGCTGAAGCTTGACTATATCTCCGATATTGTCTTTAGACAGAGGATTAAAAATAATAGTTTCATCTACCCTGTTAAGAAACTCCGGTTTGAATTTCATCTTGAGTTCCTGTTCGACTCCGGCATAGCGTTCTTCTTCTTTTATTGATGTATCTGAAATATAAGACGTTCCGATGTTGGATGTCATGATGATCAATGTGTTTTTGAAATCAACATTTCTTCCCTTTGAATCAGTAAGATGACCTTCATCAAGAAGCTGAAGGAATATGTTGAAAATATCAGAATGAGCTTTCTCGATTTCATCAAAAAGCACAACCGCGTAAGGCCTTCTTCTGATTGCCTCAGTAAGCTGTCCGCCTTCATCGTAACCGACATATCCCGGAGGAGCACCGATGAGTCTTGCGACTGCATGCTTTTCCATGTATTCGCTCATGTCTATTCTGACAACTGCCTTCTCATCGTTAAAAAGAAATTCAGCGATAGCCTTCGCAGTTTCAGTCTTACCAACGCCTGTAGGACCAAGGAATATGAACGAACCTATCGGCTTGCTCGGATCCTGAAGACCCGAACGGGATCTTCTTACTGCATCAGAGAGAGCGCTGATAGCCGCATGCTGGCCGACAACACGATGCTCGAGGATTTTTTCCATCTTGATAAGTTTCTCTTTTTCACCCTCAAGCATTTTATTTACCGGAATGCCTGTCCATCGTGAAACAATGGAAGCAATTTCTTCTTCCGTTACTTCTTCTTTCAGTAGTTTTTGTTCCTTTTGAACATCGGCGAGCGCGTACTGCTGAAGGGTGAGAAACTTTTCGAGTTCAACGATTTTACCGTAACGTATTTCGGCTACTTTATTAAGATTGCCTTCGCGTTCAAGCTTCTGTTCTTCGAGTCTCAATGACTCGATATCGCTTTTTGCTCTTCTGATTGAAGAAATGATTTCCTTTTCCTTGCGCCAGTGAGATGCTAGGATGTTTTTTTTCTCATTAAGATTTGCAAGTTCTTCATTGATTTTATCGAGATGAGTTTTACTTGCCTTGTCGGTTTCTTTTTTTACAGCTTCCTTTTCAATTGTAAGCTGACGGATTTTGCGTTCTATTTCATCAATTTCTAGAGGCATGGAATCAATTTCCATCTTTATTAGTGATGCCGCTTCATCAATCAGGTCAACCGCCTTGTCGGGAAGGAATCTGTTTGTAATATATCTGTCTGATAAAATTGCGGCGGCAACTACTGCCGAATCCGCGATTCTAACTCCGTGATGAACTTCATATTTTTCCTTTAAACCTCTGAGAATTGCAATGGTGTCATCAACTGACGGTTCGGAAGCGTATACGGGTTGAAAGCGCCGCTCAAGAGCTTTATCTTTTTCAATATACTTCTGATATTCGTTTAATGTTGTCGCGCCGATACAGCGGAGCTCGCCTCTTGCGAGAGCAGGCTTCAGCATATTCGAAGCGTCAACTGAACCTTCCGCGGCACCGGCTCCTATAAGAGTATGCATTTCATCTATAAAAAGAATTACTGTATTTTCACTCTCTTCAACCTCATCAATAACAGCTTTAAGTCTTTCTTCAAATTCACCGCGGAATTTAGCGCCTGCTATCAGTGCCCCCATGTCAAGGGACATTAGGCGTTTGCCCTTGAGATTTTCAGGTACATCTCCCGCAACGATTCTTTGAGCAAGACCTTCAACGATGGCTGTTTTACCGACTCCGGGCTCGCCGATTAGTACGGGATTGTTCTTTGTCCGTCGTGTTAAAACCTGCATTACGCGTCTGATTTCTTCATCGCGGCCAATTACCGGATCAAGTTTACCGGTCTGAACAAGCTTTGTGAGATCTTTTGCATATTTTTCAAGCGATTTGTAACGGTCTTCAGCATTCTCGTCGGTTACGCGTTTTGAGCCTCTGATTTCTGAAAGAGCACGCAGAATATGTTCTTTAGTGAATCCGTGTGATGAAAGTATTGAATGCGCCGGTGTATCCTTTACTGCGGAAAGCCCGATTATGATGTGCTCACTGCTCAGATATTCATCTTTAAGTTTTTGCGCTTCATCCCATGCACTGCTTAGAACTTCATTCATCTTCTGCGACATTTGTCCGCCGCCTGGACCGGCTCCGATTTGCTTAGGTAATTTTGAAATGTATTTATCAACTTCTTCGGATATTAACTGAGTTGAAGCTCCAATAATTTGAGATAATGACTGAAAGATACCGCCTTTCTGGTTCACTGCCGCAGATAGCAGGTGAATCGGCTGTATTTCGTGGTTATTGTTTTTTGTAGCGGTTTCCTGAGCATCTGCGATTATTTCCTGGGCTTTAATCGTAAGTTTATCCATTCTCATGAGGCATCCCCTTTATAAAAAGCTCCCCGAAAGGAGAGCTTTTTATATAATTATACAAACTGTTTTGAAAAACGTCAATTGCTTTGTCAGAATCTGAGTGCTGTGTAAAAAGAATAACTGTGAACGTTCATGTCATCATCATGTTCAAGCTGATAATAGGAATAAGCTGCTATTACTCCGAATTCAACGTGTCCGATCGCTATTCCTGCAGAAAGTGAAAGCTCTCCGTAGAAACCGTCGGTGCTGTCTCCTGCGTCTTTTGATTTTATAAAAAGCGATTTTGTAAAACCGTCATCCGGAGACATGTATCCGTAAAACCAGCCAGCACCGGCATGAGGTTTAAGTCTGACATATTCTCCGAATTTAAACTGATATGCGAGTCCGATTGATCCGCCGTAAAGATTGTATTTTATTCCAAGCGAGCTGTCGTCAGGTTTTGCTGCGATTGCATTATAAGCAAAACGGAAATATAAGTTTTCTTTCAGGCCTAAATCCAATTTAACTGAAAAAGTGCGGTTATCATTTCGGCTCAATTCCTTTGCCCAGTCACCTGTGAAAACAGGAATTCCGGCCGAGAAAATAATGTGCAGTTTGGAATATTGATTTGTCAGAGAGTATTGTTCGCTGGCAACTGATGAAGGGAACCATCCTTCGCGTACAGCAACAGCTTTTATAGTAGTTTTTTTATCAATTAAAATAGGCTCGGAATATTTCTGTGTTGTTTTACTTTTTTCAGGATCCGGTGTCGATTGGTCGGTAGTGTAGTAAATTACTGAATCTTCTTTCTTTGCAGTAAGTTTTACGAAACCTTTTTTTTCAAATTTTCTGCTCTTTGGATCAAATTCAGGCTCTTCGGTCATTCTCGGAATGTATCTGTTAATGTAGTAAGCTGTTTTTTCCGATATATCATTAACTATTTTTGAGATAAAAGGACCGGTTTCCTGTTCCGATGAAAATTCAAAAACGCGTCCGGTTCTTCTGATATAAATATGCGATTTTGCTGTAAGGTTTTTCCCTGATACTGCAAACGAACCGGTAATAACATAATCAGCGTTTTTTTCTTCTGATATTTTTTTTAGTTTTTCAGCATATTCCTCAGAAGACGCCGCTCCCGGATGAATTGAAGCACTTTCTCTTTCTGTTAAGTAGTTAAGCCGTGAAAGCTCTTTTGAGACACTCTGAGGAAGTATTTCGGAAAAGTATGAATATTTCTGATCTTCAGTCTGATTTTGGAATGAATATACAACTGCCTTAACCGGTGTTTGCGGATAAAGAGAGGCATAAAGGAAAGTGATAAATAAACATAAAAAAAACTTTTTCATAATTTCTCCATAAGATTAACCGAAATCATTTTGTCTGTAAAGATATTTTTAACCGCCGCGCACATCTTCGCCGGATTCAATGATGCGGACTTCTTCAACTTTAACTTCAACAAACCATAGAGAAGGACTCATGAAGTTTCCATCCATGTATTTCTTAGGGTTTTTAGCGATATCGGGAAGTGAAATTTTTACCGATTCCGGAATAAATTCTCCGCTGAAAACTGTTGCATAATTATAGGGATTGAAAGTGAATCCGTAGGGTTCATCTTTTTTTTGCTGAATGATTACACCGAGAGGGAGTGAATATCCGAGATTTTTCTTTTTTGTGAAAAAATCAAGCGATTCACCGTCATAAACATCTATCCATAAAGAAATGCCGCCCTGCGAAACGAGAACCCGCGCTAGTTTACTTTTAGTATGAGTCTCCGCCGAAGTTTGTTTGAAACTGAGGATAGCTTTACGGATATTCGATTCGACTTTTTTTGCGTTAATGAATCCTCGTTCACAGTTTCT
>DAOMHE010000079.1:0-10517 GCA_035430785.1 Spirochaetota bacterium
TATTTCTTTCTGTCTTTATCGTGATTGAGCTTGTTCATTATGAATACTGCGAAAAATGCGCCGATAAAAGCTGCAACAACATTTACATCCATGTCATAAACCAAAAACTGAAGAACACGTTTCACCGGTTCAAGGAGAAAGCGGTCAAGAATAAATGCACCTATAAGAGCTCCAAGAACTCCGATCACCATACCCCCGATAAATCCGCCGAAAAGTTCTTTTCTTTTTACATGGTAAAATATCCACGAAGAAAGAGCTCCCACACCGAGAATAACAACTATAACCAAAAGTCTGAATAAAAAATCTTTAATCATTTCAATATGCCCCATGAATAAAATCTGTGCTGCCCTTGCCTTCACGAAGAACAACTGCTTCGCCGCCTGAAAAATCAACCATAGTCGAAATCTCTGCTCTCTTACTGCCACAGTCGAGAATTATGTCAACCTGATTTATGATATGCTTCGGAAGATTGCGCGGATCTGTTTCAAATTCGCCTTCCTCGACATCAAGCCCTGCCGATAAAAACGGAACCCCGAGCTCTTTTACAATCTCAAGAGCATAAAGAGAATCGGGAATCCTGACTCCGATAGTCTTCTGCTTCGTTAATACTATATCAGGCAGAAGTTTTGAGGCATTAAATATAAAAGTATACGGACCTGGAAGGACCTTTCTCATCACTTTGAAAGCGTAGTCCGGCATGTTCTTTACATAAGAACTCATCATTGAAATATCCGAGAATACAAAGCTCAGGGGTTTTTTACGGTCAATTTTTTTAATTGAATATATCTTCTCTATCGCGTTTTTGCATCTGATATCGCAGGCATAAGCATAAACAGTATCCGTCGGATAAATAATAATTCCCCCTTTGCGGAGAACTTCTGCAGTCTGGGCAATCACCCTCGCTTTGACATATTTTTCGTCGACTTCAATGAACATGTTCCTTTTTTGCGGACGAAAAAACGTCCGTCAAGAAATAATTTCTTGTCAAATTTAAACACATTCACTCAAACTGTCGGTATGGACAGTTACGCCTTATTAAGCAGGCTGATCAAAAAAGTTAAAACCAGCCGTCCCGAAAACGATACAGATCTCATTACCAAAGCGTTTGCCTTCGCGGAAAGCGCGCACGAACATCAGAAGCGGCGCTCAGGCGAACCATATATCATCCACCCCGTAGAATCAGCAGTTATTCTTTCCGACCTCAAGATGGATACCGCGACAATAGCTGCGGCGCTTTTGCATGATGTTGTCGAAGATACGAAATTTTCACTTGAAGATATAAAAACCGAATTCGGTCAGGAAATTGCCGATCTCGTTGACGGCGTTACAAAAATTTCATCATTAAATGAAAAAACCAAACAGCGCGACCAGGCCGAAACTCTCAGAAAGATGCTGATGGCGACGATAAAAGACGCACGGGTTATCATCATCAAGCTTGCGGACAGAACCCATAACATGCGCACAATTTCTGCCATGCCGCGGGCAAAGCAGGAAAGAATCGCCCAGGAAGTCTTTGATATCTACGCGCCTCTTGCGGGACGTCTGGGAATATCTCAAATGAGATCCGAACTTGAAGACCTTGCCTTTGAAGTCATTTATCCCGAAGAATACAATGAACTCAAAACAAAAATATCCGAACGCCGCGAAGAGATGGAAGCCTACATTGAATACATTCAGTCGGAACTTTCATCCGCAATTCATAAATCCGGCATGAGCGCAAACATAACAGGAAGAGTTAAACACTACTACTCAATTTACAAAAAACTTAAAGCACAGAATAAATCTCTCGACGACATCTACGATATCCGGGCGGTACGCGTTCTTACAGACGAAGTCAAATCATGTTATGCAATTCTCGGAATCGTGCATACACTATGGTCTCCGATCCCTGCACGTTTTAAGGATTACATCGCAGTTCCGAAATCAAATCTTTACCAGTCGCTTCATACAACGGTTACAGGACCCGATAATCACTTTCTCGAAATTCAGATCCGTACTTTTGAAATGGACAGAACCGCAGAAATCGGAATCGCCGCTCACTGGGCATATAAAGAAAAAGTCAATGCCGCGAACGAAAACATCAAATACGTTTCACTGCTTCAGGACATAAAAAAATGGCGCGATGAAATCAAAAACACCAGAGAGTTCATGACAGAACTCAAAATGGATTTATATAAGGAAGAAATATTTGCATTCACTCCGAACGGGAAAATCATAAAACTCCCTTACGGTGCGACTCCTGTTGATTTCGCCTATTCTATTCATTCCGAGGTCGGAAATCACTGCTCGGGCGCCAGAATAAATAACAAACTTGTTCCGCTGAAAACGGAAATTCAAAACGGCGATATTGTCGAAATTATAACAAACGCCAACAAAGGTCCGACGGAGTCATGGCTCAAGTTCGTAAAATCATCCGGCGCAAGAAACAAAATCAAAAGCTGGCTCAACCACAAGAAAAAAGAATTATTGCCTGATTCTCAGGAAGAGAAAAAAGAAAAAGCTCAGAAACAGACTAGAGTATCCGTTCAGCAGAATGATCTCATAAAGATATCAAAGCTTTCAAACAAGAACAAATCATCTGTTATTGTCGACGGAAATTCAAACGTTCTGATATCTCTTGCCCAATGCTGTCAGCCGATTCCGGGAGATGAGGTTATCGGATTTATTACAAGGGGAAAGGGCATTTCCGTTCACAAGAAAAACTGCTCATCAATCAAACGCCTTGCCCACTCAAGCGAACGCTTCATAAAAATCGTCTGGGCGGAATCAGCCGGATCGCATCCTGTAAAAATTGCTGTTGAAGCCGAGGACAGACCGAATCTGCTTAAAGATATCACCGATAAAATATACCAGATGAATGTAAACATCGTAAAAATGGAAGGTGAGGCAACCAAGAGCGGCAATGCTGAAATGAGATTTGTTATAGAAGTAAAATCAATAGAAGAACTGAATGCAATTCTCAAAAAAATACGCGAAACCAAAAATGTTCTGAAAGCATTCAAGGTGAATGAAAAGGTTGTTATCAAGCAATGAAGGTTTTTTTAGGTTCAGCAAGTCCGCGAAGAAAAGATATTCTTTCCCTTTTCGTAAAAGACTTTGAAATATTAAAACCTTCTGCGGATGAAAGCGTTCTTGAGGGTGAAAGTCCCGAATTCTACTCAATGCGCATCGGGATCGAAAAATGCCTGGCATGTCTTTCGTCAATTAAAGACAATGAATTTCTCCTGATTACATCTGATACGATTGTGGCTTTAGATGATATCATACTTGGAAAACCCAAAGACAAAGCTGATGCAATAAAAACACTTCAAATGCTTTCCGGAAAAACACACAGGGTAATATCTTCGCTGACTTTGCACTTTTCTGAAAATTCAGAATACAGACGCGACACGCAGATTGAAACAACTTTTGTAAAATTTAAAACTCTGAGCAGCTCAGACATCGAAACATACATAACTAATGTCAACTGCATGGACAAAGCAGGATCATATGCCATTCAGGAAATGGGCAGTTTGATCATCGACAGCATATCCGGCTCTCACTCCTCGGTAGTCGGTTTTCCTTCAGGTCTTTTTTTCAGGATGCTGTTTGAAATGAATATAGCCGGCAGACTTCTATCACTTTGAAAAAATATTGACTTTTTCAGCAAAATGAAACAGAATCTATTGTATTTCCGTAATCAGTTGAAAAAGCATAATGCGAGAGGTAATCATGTTTAAACGTAAACAGTATATTATAGACAAAGGAATTCAGCTCAGAACTACTTTCACTGCAATCGGATTTACCTTTCTCTGCGTAACACTTTTTATAGTTCTAATGGGTGTCTACATAAATGAAACAAACAAGCGTATTAGAAATATAATAATAACCGAAGACCAGATTTTTCAGGTTTTGACAACAGTTACGGATACAGGTTCTGAAGAACAAACAGCCATGAACGTTGAAATGGCACGCCAGCATCAGACAAATATGGAAACAGTAACTAAAATGGTTAACTCCAACATATGGATAATATGGGGAATTATTGCGGCAGTATTTCTGAGCGGAATAATTTTCTTTTTCATACTCATCCTTCAGACTCACAGAATCGCGGGTCCGATTTATGTAATGACCTATTACATGAAGGAATTCCTTGACGGAAGAAAGCATGAACATCTCCGCCCTCTTCGAAAACATGACCAGCTGAAGGATTTTTATCAGTTATTCAAAGAATTTATGGCAAAAGTCAATTCTGGAAAAACTGCAAAGCTTACAGCTCCGGCAGTTAAAAAAGCAGTCAAAAAAACTACCGCAAAAAAAACAGCAGCAAAGAAAAAATAATTTCACCAATACCGGGTTCTTATTAAGTTAAGAATCCGGAAACATTCATCTTCCGCCCGAGAAAAACCTTTTATCAATATCCGCAAGATCCCGCTTTACGCGGTCTTTGAGAGGCGAGTTTGAAAAGAACTGTTCTCCTGAATCGCTTTTCTCAATAAACTTACGGTAAAGGCTTCTTGCCTTTTCAAGATCGCGGAGCATTTTATCTTTCTCATAAACTTTAGCAAGATTATAATACGCGTCATCGACCATTTCACGGTCGGAATAATTTTTAATTACATTTAGGAGATTATCAACCGCAAGATTTCCGTTTCCCTGAAACAGATTGGTCTTCGATAGATTAATAAGAGCGTCATCCGCGAGATCGTGCGAAGGAAACTGCGAAGCCACACGATGAAACCTTTCAGAGGCGTTCACATAATCCTTCATTGCAAAAAATATCTGACCTGACAGAAATAATGCAGCCGGAAACTCTCCTGAAGTCTGAGGAATAAGATCGAGAGAGGCAAAAGCATCCTTGTTGTTTCCGCTTTTCATATAAGCACGGGCAAGCCACTGGTTTGCCATATCAAGATAAATGCTCTGAGGAAATTTCTCCTTCAGCTGTTTAAACTTTTCAATCGAAGCCGCAAAATTAGAAGAATTATAAAGCATAATTCCGCTTTCAAGAACAGCTTTGTCCTCGCTGGCCGGAGAATTCATCAGAATATTTTTATTCTCATCGCTTTTCTTCGCCGGTGCTGAACCTTTTTTTTGGGCGGATTTCTTCGGCTGTTTCTTCTGAGAAGAAACAGCTTCACTATTTTTGGTTTTAGTCTGGTTTACTTTTTTAGGTGTTGTTTCAGCTTTTTGAATAGGCTCGGCAGGTTCGGTCAAAGGAATATCAGACTGCTGAGGTTCTGCAACATACATCGGCTCTTTCAGTTTCTGATTTTTTTCTTTAGCCTTGTCTTTTTCGTAAACATCTTTGTTTAAATTCTCAGAACGCTTTTCTTCATTCTTTATACGTGAATCCTGTGTTTGCGTCTGAACAACTTCAACGCTGTCTGCCAGAATGATGAATGGAAAAACAAGAAGTAAATAAATAATATGTCTCATTCGACAATCATATCACGGTCTTTCATCGGCGCAAGCGTATTTTCATCGCTTTTCACCCTGCTTTCCTTTACAGGTTTAGGCTTTTCTTTTGGCGAATCAAGCGGTGCAGTTTTATCTTTCTGAATCACCTTAGGCTTGGACTCACCCATACGCGACGATCTTTCTACACGTGTAACTTCAGATTCGGTTTTCGAACTGTCCATATGCGGAATTTCAGCGAGACGGTCGGCATCCGATGATGATGAAAACGGTTCTTTTACTTTTACATCCTTGTCGGCTTCTACTACAAATTCGCGCGACTCGGGAAGAAGCCTTTCATTTGAACGGTTCTCAAATTTGGGATAATCGGATGTTTTGCGCTCCGATAAATAATCAGCTTCGGTCACCCCTGAAAAAGCAGGGTCATCACCGCGTTCAAGACGGCGTTCTATCTCAAACACATCATCGGTTTCATTGATTATTTTTATACCTGATTTATGAGCTGCATTTCTACCCGAAACAACTCCGTAGATAATACCAGCCACAACTCCGATAAAAACAAATGTAAAAAAAATCTGCCTGATCAGCAGGACGTTTCTTTTCGGAATTCCGCCTATTATTCTATCAACTGCGGAAAGAAATTTGTTCAGAATTTCCATGATCACCTGCTTCCGTCTATGATAAATATCACACGGCATTTTTTCAAGTTTAATATGCTTCTGGGATCACTGAGTATTCTTTTTATATCGCGGTGAAGAATGACGGGATTGCCGTTAAGACCTCTGACTGCAGGCGCAATATACGGACTGTCACCCGCTTTCTTATGTCTTTCTGCTTCTTTTTCACTAAAGCAATAAGAAACCAGACCTTCACGAACTGCGTAAGCCGGATTTATAAAATATCTGCCGTAAACCTCCAATCCGTCTTCATCATAAACAGAAGGGAGAATCATCGGAGAAACATCAATTCCGCGGGCATCAATAATCAATGACGAGTAATAAGTCGGAAGGGCCTTGTCGCTTGGAACCGGAAAATCTTCATTCGGAAAATCAAGAGGAAGAGCTCTTATCAGTTCAGAAATTTTTAGCTCAGCAGATGTCTTTGCAGAAAAAAAATCTTTGGGCTGTTCGCGCAATTTTATTTTTTCATCTAAAATTTCGGCGAGTTTCTCTTGCGCTTCAGAATTGGATTTAACGAATTCGCCTATTGTTCTGTCAGAATCGAGACGGATGCGGCTCACCATAAACGCAATTTTTTCACGGGCGTTTTCACTCGCCGCCGCACATGCGCTCATCCGTTCACCGTTAAGCGAACGCTTCTCGCGAGCAAAATCAAGAGGAACTCCGCTGCGGTCATATTTAGCAGAATAATGGCTTTCTGCCCGGATAATCCCGTTCTGCCACAAAATTGCGGCAGAATCCTTGGGTTTATACGCCGCAAAAACAGACGATGATAATAAAATTACAAAAAAGAAAAATATTTTTATGGTGCTCACTCTTACTCTCAAAACGGTTTAATTAAGCCGGATAAGAACCGCTCGATTAATTATCGGAATAAACACACATAAAAATAAACTTAAGAGAAATTAATTAATAGTTATATTTCCGGAATTTTCTTCTTCACACATGGATCTTTTCCAGCCTGTGCCGCCCGTAATCTTAACTTTTCCGTTTCCGACCGAATATATTCTCGCAGAAGAAATTGCGTTAACATCGGTTATTTCTACAGTTGAATCACCTTCCGCAGTTATAGAAGGAAAGGAACCGTCTTCCGCAAGTTTAACGCCGTTGAGCTTTAAAATCGCGGTATCATATGCCTGAGCCAGATCGGCAAGAAGAGTCACATTTGAACCGAATGTCAAAGTTGCGCCGTCCCATACATTCGCTTCAACGACTTTTACAGTTCCGCTGAATGTTACTTTTGAAGTACTTCCAGACACATACGTGTTGATGTAAGTTATCTGAGAATTCGTAAAATTGAACTTCAAACTGTCAATTTCAACATTTCCGGTCAAAAGTGAATCAGATGTGATATTTTTATCTACATTTACTGTTCCGACATCTTCAAGATGCAGTGCCAGAACAATATCGGTTGCATCCTTTACCGAAAGATCCGTGCTTCCGGCAATATCAAGCTGAAAACCCCATACATCGGATGATGATATTTTTATACTGCCTGTTGTAGCCGGACCCGACTTGTATATGAAATTTCTGGTTATATTATTTCCGGATGCAAGCTGTCCATCAACAAGAGAAACTGTTCCGGAATCCGAAAAAAACAGAACTATGTAAACCTGAGAACCCTTTGATATATTAAGCTTCGCATTATCATGACACTGAATTTCTTCAAGCTTGCTTGATTCAACATTTAAAACAGTATTATCATGAGCTCTTATTCCGCTGTGCCTTGAAGCTTCAGTTCCGATAAAAGTCATTGTGCTGTTTCCGTATGCTTCGAGATTCCATTGTTTATCAGAATAAGAAGTAAAGGTACAATTTTCTGCAACAAGCGATGAATCTGTTATAGTTAATGCTGTTGAATCCTCTACTTCGGCATTGAATTTCAAAGTGACGTTTTTTAGCGTCAAAACAGCGCCGGACTTAATTGTCAGCATGCCATTAATTACAACTTCACAGTTTTCCCAGGTTTCATCAGAAGAAACAACCGGATCAGTTTTATTCTGTGAACTAGAGCTATCTGAAGATCCGCCGCACGAAACGAAAAAAGCCGCTGCGGTTAATACCAAAACATAAAATACATTTTTTATTTTTGTGAAAACAGTTTTCATAATCCCCCCATTCAAAATCAGAACATAAAATATTATACCAATAATTAAATCAAGAGATATTATTCATTTTAGCTTGATTTTATGCGGCGTAGTATTTAAATGCTTAAAAACTTGCGGCCATCACTAAAAACATGAAAAAAAAAGAAACCGATCTATATCAGCCCGTCAAAAGCTTTCTTGAAAAAGCAGGATACTCCGTCAAAGCGGAAGTAAAATCATGCGATTTAGTCGCAATGAAAAATGATGAAATAATTATTGTAGAACTTAAACTTTCTTTTAATCTTGAACTGATTTTTCAGATTGCGGACAGACAGAAAAAATCCGACTCGGTCTATGCAGCTCTGCCTCTTCCTGAAGATTATTATAAAAACTCAAAATGGAAATCAGCAAAGACTCTTCTGCGCAGGCTAAATGCCGGTTTGATTTTCGTTTCTGATAACGGGAACGTTCAGATTGTTTTTCATCCTGCTGATTTCGACTCAAAAAAGAGCCGTTCAGCAAACCTCAAACACCGCCGGGCAATCATCACCGAATTTCAGTCAAGAAGCTTTGACGGCAATACCGGCGGAAGCACAAGAAAAAAACTCATGACGGCATACCGCGAATCTTGCGTTAAAATTGCAGCTTTTCTAAAAAAGTATAAAAAAGCTGCTCCGAAGGATTTGAATGAAATAGGCATTGAAACTAAAAAAGCCCAGATGATGTTAATCAGAAATTACTACGGCTGGTTTGATCATCCCGAAAATGGAATCTACACTCTCAGTAAACTCGGCAAAAAAGAGTACACAAAATACCTGCCGCCGAAATGAAGGCAAAGCACATAACGGCGGAGCTATCAGCAATTATTTAGTTTATATTTCTATTTCTGTTTTACCGCATAACGGCTTTTCAAAAACAAAATTATTTCGGGAACTTTAACATCCGTGCGCGAGAGTTCCAGATCAAAAATAACGTCCTTTCTGACGTTTTCAAACCAGCGGTAAAGCTCCTTTGAAGTTTTCTGAAGATCATCGGAAGACTGGGCAATTTTTACCATTTTGCGCATTTCTTCAATGGTAAAACTTTTCGTCCGGCTGTTTACATTAAGAATAAAATATGCGTCATTCGGACCTTCTGTTATCGAAATGGTACTGCCCGTTGGTTTTTTCATTTTTGCGATTTTTGATTCAATGCCGATGTAGGCTTTTTCAACCGCGTCATCATCACCGTCTCTGTCTTTTAGTTTTCCAGTCGGAAGCGCACGTTCTTCTTTCTCAGAAAGAACCTGTTTTACAAGCGCGCGGATTCCTGTTTCTATTTTTTCCTTCTGCGCCGGAGAAAGCCTATTGCTCAGCATGGCAAGTTCATCAATAACTTCCCATCTTGATATCTTAAGCGGCATATTAAATTCTTCTCTCGCCATACATCCCCCTTCTATTTAAAAACGAAAAGCAATCTGCTATTTTTCTATGAAAGTGGCAAAACCTACGAAACGCTTTTTCCAGTATGTCTGATTTATCTTTTCGATGCATATTCTCTTGCCGGTGCTGGGTGAATGAATAAAAGTTCCGTCTCCAAGATATATTCCTACATGCGAAACTTTATTTTTTTTACGGATTTTAAAAAAAACAAGATCACCTTCTTTGGCTTTATCAGCCGGGACTTTGACGGCTTTCTCGTATTGAATATCACTGCTTCTGGGAAGATTTATCTGATTTTTTGAAAAGACGAAAGCAACGAAACCGGAGCAGTCGAAAACATAATTTCCGTATTTTTTCGACTTATATCTAACACCGATATATTTTTTGGCGGTTGAAACTATATCCTCGCGCTTTCCGGGGAAAAGCGAAAACGGTACGAGCATTAGAAAAATCAGAAATAGTTTCATCGGTTAATCATCGGATATTATAAGAGATTATCAAGACTTTTTTATACAAATTAGCCCGCAATGCGGGCTATTTCAAAGGGCGTTACACGCCATTTACATGGTTTTCGCATGGTCTCATGCGAAAAGATCAAAAGGGACCGGGCTTCAATCGCCAGCCCCGCCCCTTTTGAAATCCCCGCCCGCTCTTTGTCGCGCAGAACTCGCCGAACCGCTTTCAGCGGATTCGGCTCAGACAGAACCCCTGCGCTCCGATCAGAGATAAATTTGCCTTCGGCAAATTCTGTTTTTTGTACTTCTCATTCATCTTTATTCGAAGTGCTTAGCGCACTTTGGATTGTCATCTATTCATCATCTAATAATATCATAACGTGTATTGTACAATGTAATATTCTGCCATCAATTTTTCTTTTTCAGAAGAATTAATACTAAACCATGGCTCAATAAGTTTTATCATTTTGGTTGCCT
>DAOMHE010000080.1:0-10322 GCA_035430785.1 Spirochaetota bacterium
CACTTTTAAGGCTTTAATTCTATTTTTATCCTGCACTAACGGAAGTTTCAATGACAAGCCGGTCATTTCAGCATTCGCCGGAAATTTGATTGTAAACGGAATTGAAGGTAAAAACGGTACTTTTATTAAATACGGGGACATCATCAAAACAGGTCCGAACTCATTCTGCGAAATTACTCTCAACAAACGAAGCATTATAAGACTTTCACAGAACACCGTATTCGTTTTCAACATTTCCGACTCGCAAAACTCATTTGAACTTCAAAGCGGGAGTCTCACTGGCTTAACCCGCAAAAAATTCGTCAAACAGGACAGCTATCTGATCAAAACCCCGACCGGAATCGCCGCAGTAAGGGGAACATCTTATTTTATTCATATAGAGTCACCTGACAGTTCGTATTTCTGCGTATGCAACGGAACAATCACATTAAGCGGCGAAACTGAAGAATCAGTTTCCGCTTCACACCATACCGCACGCCGCTTCAAAAAAACAACTGAAGGCAAAATAACGACGGATAAAAACGCAGCACTGCTTTATCACACTGACTCGGATATTGAAAAACTGGCGGATAAAATAGGTGAAAAAATCAACTGGGACAAAGCTGATTAAAACTTTTGTTTTAGGGCATTCATTCCGACAATTATAAAGCGGGATTCCGTAAATTTTCAAAAGGTGGTTTTCATATGGAAAACGGTTTTGACATGAAGAAGTGGAAAAATGACACTATCAATCACTACAAGGCATATCTTAAGACAATTGACACTTCTTCAATTGATTACGAGCTCTTCAGAAAAGGAATCGAAGATCTCGAAAAAACTCTGGTATAACGCCGGATAACTATCTGTCCGCGTTTTCCGCGGACAGAAAAACAGTTTCATTTCAGTTTCAAAATCATTTTCAGTTCAATTTCCGCCCGGCAGATCAAAGCTTTATATTGAATAAAGCAATTTTCATCCCAAATTCAACCTATGAATCAATATTACTGATTTGTTAAATTAATAATACAAACAGCCGTTTTTACCTTCTCTATATTGACAAAGCCGGACAGCGGTTCTACTTTGACACCATATTATTCAGTCAAAGAGGTGAAAAATGGCGAAAGAAGATAAACCAATAAGAATTTCTGAGTATTATGGCTGCGATACCTTCAATTTTAAGGTTATGGAAGAAAAACTTCCACGCGAGACATACAAAAAGCTCTTAAAAATCATCAACGATGATGAAAAACTCGATGCCGACACTGCAAATACTGTCGCGCATGCAATGAAAGAATGGGCGCTCGATAAAGGTGCAACTCATTACTGCCACTGGTTCCAGCCTATGACAGGTTCAACTGCAGAAAAACATGACGCATTCGTTGATCCGGTTGGTCCTGGCGAAGTTATTGAAAGATTTTCGGGCAAACAGCTTGTTCAGGGAGAGCCTGATGCATCAAGCTTTCCAAGCGGCGGAATCAGAGCAACGTTCGAAGCACGCGGCTACACTGCGTGGGATATTACAAGTCCTGCTTTCATCCAGAGAAGCGGTACTGCAACAACTCTTTGCATCCCGACTGCATTCATCTCTTACACAGGAGAAGCTCTCGACAAAAAGACTCCTCTTTTGAGATCAGTTAAGGCTCTCAGTGAATCTTCAGTGAAGCTACTTAACCTTCTTGGAAGCACTGCAAAAAAAGTTATCACAACAGTTGGACCTGAACAGGAATATTTCCTTATCGATAAAAACTACTACATGGCAAGAGAAGACCTTGTAATGAGCGGAAGAACACTTATCGGATCTGCTCCTTCAAGAGGTCAGCAGCTCGAAGATCATTACTTCGGTTCAATCAAAGAAAAGATCGTAAGCTACATGAACGACGTTGAAGAAGAACTTTACAGACTCGGCGTTCCGGCAAAAACAAGACATAATGAAGTTGCTCCAAGCCAGTTTGAACTTGCACCTGTTTTCGAAGAAGCTAACGTTGCGGTTGATCACAACCATATCGTTATGGAAACATTGAAAATCATCGCTGCAAAATACGACATGGCTCTTCTTCTTCATGAAAAACCATTCGCAGGTATCAACGGTTCAGGAAAACACCTTAACTGGTCAATGTCTGATAATGAAGGAAACAATCTCCTTAATCCGGGGAATACTCCTCATGACAATCTCCAGTTCCTTGTTGTTCTTACTGCAGTTATCAGAGCTGTTTACAAAAATGCCGACATTCTCAGAGCTACTGTTGCATCTCCGGGCAATGACCACCGTCTTGGTGCAAATGAAGCTCCTCCTGCGATAATTTCAATATTCCTCGGCGATCAGCTGACTGCAATAGTTGAAAGCATCATGGCCGGCAAAGTTGCGAAAGCTACTGATCAGGCAATTCTTGATCTCGGCGTTTCTTCGCTTCCGATTCTCAGCAAAGATAACACAGACAGAAACAGAACTTCTCCATTTGCATTTACAGGAAATAAATTCGAGTTCAGAGCCGTTGGTTCTAACATGTCGATCTCTTTCCCTGCAACAGCAATCAACGCAATGGTAGCTGAAAGCATCGATTTTATGTATGACTCTATCAAGGCTAAAGGCGGAGACATAAAGCAGGCTGCTTTCGACGTAATGAAAGATGTTCTCAATGATTCTAAAAACGTTCTCTTTATGGGTGACGGATATTCTGAAGATTGGCAGAAGGAAGCGGCTAAACGCGGTCTTCCAAACTATAAGACTTCTCCTGAAGCTCTTAAAGCTTTCAATACAGATAAAGCTAAAAAGCTTTTCTCGAAGTACAAAATTCTTTCTGAAAAAGAACTTACTGCGAGATATTTTATTCATCTTGAAAGATATGCGAAGATCGTTGATATTGAAGCTGTATCGCTTTACAATATGGCAATCAGCCAGATTCTTCCAGCTGCGGTTAAATATCAGAATGATCTTGCTTCTTCAATCAAAAAGACTTCTGACATTCTCGGTGCTGACGCTGTGAAAGATCAGAAAGATCTTCTTGCTTCAGTTGCGGCTTATATAGGCGAAATCAAAAAAGGCGCTGAAAAGCTCAACGCTACAACTAAAGAAGCTCATAAAGTTGAAGACGAACAGGCTCATGCCGAGTTCTATTGCTCAAAAGTAAAAGATGCCATGAATTCTCTAAGAGACAGCATCGATTCTCTTGAAAAGATCGCAGACAATGATCTCTGGCCTCTTCCTAAATATTGGGAAATGCTTTTCTTGAATTAAGTTTTTCAAATACAATAAGAGACGGTTTTCCCGTCTCTTATTGTATTTGTTTATAAAATTATGTCTCTTTTTTGGATAACTATCCAGAAAAATTTTAAATAAATAAAATTTTTGTATAGTTTTACGTATTAATCTCATGGAGGATACCATGAGTAATACCAATTATATCAGAACAACAGCTCTTATTGATGAGCTCTCTTTTACAATGCTTAAACAAGCAGGAATAGTAAGTGAAAATCAAAGAAACAAAGTATTATTTTTAATTCTAAAAGCTGTTTTAAACAAATACAATTCTCAAAACAAGAAATTAATCAGATCTAGTGTAAAATATCAATCACATGTCATAAACCCAAGTATAATTCATTATGAAATTGATTCTGATATTTATGAAGCATGTCTAGATTTAAGAAAATTAAATAAGCTTTCGGTTTCTAAAATGATAAACGATGGAATTAAAGAATTTCTTGATGTCATTTTGTCTTCCGATTACACAAGAAAAAGCACATCCACCCATATTCCTGATAATCATTTTCATAATTTGGATAACTATCCAATTAAATACAAGTTTACAACAACTTATAACATTAAAGAATCAATTCTTACAACAATAATAACAACAAAGACACCGCCATTGACAATACAAACAATTTCTTTACATTTTAATAATGATTTATTTACCTGATATTGATAATTTCATTACAAGAATGCGGGGGACCATGAAAAAACAAATAGCGCTTCATGATGAAATAGAAACCAATCTTAAAACTTTTCTTTCTAAAGAGAAAAACAAATTCCCCGTCAAGGACTCTTTGCGAATCGATCTTCATTGTCACGACAAAAACAGCAATATCCCTGATGAACAGCTGGGAAGAATGCTCGGCCTTCCTGAAACATGGCTTGAGCCTGAAAGTCTCATCAACACACTTGAAGAGCACAAGTGTACTGCTTTCACCATAACAAATCATAACAACGCACGTTCCTGTTTTGCTCTTCGTGAAAAGGGATACGATATTTTGATAGGATGCGAATTTTCAGTTAAAGTTCCCGACTTTTCTACAGGCATTCATGTTTTAGCATATGGTTTTACTGAAAATGATGAAAAGAAGCTGAACAAGCTTAGAGACAATTTATATGATTTTCTCGAATATGCCCATTCTCAAAATATTCCGACTATCTGGGCACATCCTCTTTATCATTATAAAAAATCATCAATTCCATCTCTTGACCTTTTCGAAAAACTTGCTGTAATTTTCAAACGTTTTGAAGTTATTAACGGTCAAAGGGATTCGTGGCAGAATATGCTGATTAAAAATTGGCTGGATTCTCTTTCAAAAGAAAAAATCAATCATTTCATAAAAAAGCATAAAATCGACTGGAAAAAATATACCGATGATCCTTACACGAAAGCTTATACAGGCGGAAGCGACGAACATATGGGCATTTTCGCTGGTTTGACCGGCACATGCTTGCACATTCCGCAGCTTTCCGAACGTCTGAAAACTGAGAAGGCATCCGATCTGGCCCTTGAAGCCTTAAAAAATTGCAAGACATCGGTATTCGGCAGTCATAACAACAATGAAAAAATGATGGTAGCATTTATTGACTACTTTTGCCAAATCGGTTTAAACATGAAAGACCCCGGTCTGCTTCATATTCTTCTTCACAAGGGAGATTCTTCCGAAAAACTTCTGGCTTTTATTATTTCAAACGGATTCGCCGAACTGCGCCGCCATAAAATGACAATGCGTTTTCTTAAAATATTTCATGAGGCTTTTGAGGGGAAAGCTCCATCAAGATTTCTTTCACTATTCTTAAAAAAACCATACAAGCCTATTCTCGAAGAAGTCAGAAAAATTGCTTCAGCCAGAAAACGCAATCCCGAAACCAGAGCCGATATATATAAAAAATCAATTGAAGGAATTTACTCTAAACTTCAATTACTCTTTCTAAACAGAATTATCGAAAAACTTCATAATTTATCAGCTGACAAATCAAAAAAATTCAATTTCAAAGATATCATTGACTCCATCGAAATACCAAGTCACATCAGAGATCTTTCCGCATCAGGAAAAAAATCCAAAATTGACATCGGCGAATTCATTGACGGCTTACCCTTCCCTGCACTTGCTTCAGGAGTAATTACCGCCGCTTCATTTACAAGTGCACGAGTGATGTACAATACCCGTCCGCTTCTTGAAAAATTCAGCAGCGAAATGGGTATTTTCCGTCATCCGAAAAGAATGCTATGGCTCACTGATACTTTAGAAGATACTAACGGCGTCGCGATGGTTCTGAAATCATTTCTTGTAGAAATTCAAAACAGGAATCTTCCTATTGATATCTGTGTTGTTTCATCAAAAATGAAAAGTCAGAAAAATTTAATCGTCATGAAACCTCTTGCAGAATTTACTCTTCCTTTCTACGAAAACCAGAAGATTAGAATTCCTGATATTATAGAACTTCAGAATCTTTTTCTCAAAAACGGTTATGACAGAATAATTTCTTCAACAGAAGGGTTTATGGGATTTGCGTCAATATTTCTGAAAAAAGCATATTCCGTTCCGGCATACTTCTATGTTCATACAGACTGGATGACTTTTGCAAAAAAAGTTCTCGAGTTTGATAAAGATAAGAATGCAAAGCTGAAACGCTTATTGCGGGTTTTTTATGGTCAGTATGATAAGCTATTTGTATTAAATACCGACCAGAAAAAATGGCTAACAGGTCCGAACATCGGATTTGCTGATGATAAAGTTTTTTTAACCGCTCATTGGGTCGAAGATGCTTTTTATCCAAAAAAATCCGCAAAAGAAAAATATTTCGGATTCAGTCAATCTGAGCCTGTATTGCTTTTTACAGGAAGGATATCAAAAGAAAAAGGCGTTGATGAAGTACCTTTCATTTATTCAGAAGCAAAGAAAAAAATACCCGGGCTAAAAATGGTTTTCGCCGGTATTGGCCCAGAAGAAGAAAATTTAAAAAAGCTAATTCCTGACGCAGTATTTCTCGGATGGGTTGACCATGAAGCTCTTCCTGAGATATACTCTTCGGCCGACATGCTTATACTGCCTTCCCGTTTCGATACATTCGGATGCGTAGTCCTAGAAGCTCTTTCATGCGGTCTTCCAGTGGCTTCTTATAGAACAAAAGGACCGAAAGAGATAATTCTTCACGGCAAATGCGGTTATGTTGAAAATTCAAGAAAAGAACTGGCAGACAGAGTAATCGAATTTTTTTCATCACACGAAAAACAAAAGAAATTCAAATCTGAGGCGATTAAAAGAGCATCATATTTCTCAAAGAAACGGATCCTTGACGAATTCCTCAAAGCAATTGATATTTGACTTGCCAGAATAAGCGCACGTTAATTTCATGAATCCATGAAACGGGCGCTTATTCTTTTTATACCTTTGATTCTGGTTTCAGTATTGCTGACTTTTTCCGATGCATCTGATTCTTTTTCTTCTTTCATTAAATCCGTATCGCCAGGAATCCACGATGCGGCAAATTACGTTCCAGGAAATTCTTTAAAAGAAAGCCGCTTTAACATTCTTCCGCCGAATTTCACTTTTTCATTTAATACTCTCATTTATAAAACAAGTTCTTCTGAAAATATATCAACTATTTCAAAAAAAGCTCTGCCTTTCACTAGATTTTACTCATCAAAAGAGCTTGAAGATGCTATTAAAAAAACAAATTCCGTTCCGGCAAGCTCCATAAAAGCGGGATTTGTTCTCCTGATTCCCAATTCGCTCTCAGCTTTTGAAATTGATCACAGAAACAAGTCAAAGGCAAAGATTCCTTTTACAAAGGGCCTTTACTTTACGGCTTCTTCAGCAGGCCGCAATTCCATGATATCAACAGTTGACAAGTTTTCAGAGATAGGAATAAATACTGTTGTTTTCGACATAAAGGATGTAGAAGGAACTCTTTCCTTTTATTCTAAAAATCCGCTCGTTCGTTCTCTGGAGCTGGATAAAAACAAAACAATAAACAGCCTTCCGAAATTAATCTCCGAACTGAAAAAACGTAATATTTATACAATTGCAAGAATAGCCTGCTTCAGAGATCACATTATTGCAAAGAAATGCCCTGAGCTTGCCGTCAGATCAAAATCAGGCAAAGGTATTTGGAACGAATCATCGAGCGAACTTTGGATTGATCCCACAAACAAATATGTTCAGGAATATATTATAAGTCTTGCCGTTGAAGTTGCAGAATACGGCGTTGATGAAATTCAGCTGGACTACATACGTTTCCCTACGGCCTCAAACATTGAAGATGCTTCATTCGCATGGCATTTCGGATCAATGAAAAAGGAAGAAGCAATCACAGCTTTTCTCAAAAAGATTTACCGCGAAATGAATCTCAGAAACACAAATCTCTCAATAGATATTTTCGGAGTTGTTGCATGGGGATATGAAGGCGATATCAACAGCACAGGTCAGCGAATCAAACTACTTGCTCCGCACTGTGATGTAATTTCTCCGATGCTTTATCCTTCGCATTTTAATGATCATTTTGACGGATATCAGAAACCAGGCGACAATCCCGAATATTTCATCGCCAAAGGTGTTGAACTCGTTAAAAAAGATGCAGGTGGTAAAATTGTAAGACCATGGCTTCAAGCTTTCGGGTGGCGCGTATCAAATTATAATGAGGCTTATATAAAAGCACAGGTAAAAGCATCAGGCGCGAAAGGATACCTCTTCTGGAACGCATCAAGCGATTACAAGAAAGTCTACAGCGCCTACAGCAGCAAAAAATAAACTCTTGTACTAAAATGGTTCTGAGCTTTCAATCCAGTCCGCAAATGTATCTGTATCAATATCGCTTTGTCTTTTTATGCAATTTCCTTCTTTTGCAGCTGGCAATCCCGCACTTCCCCATTCTGCTGATGCAGCTTCATCTTTTGAACCGCCGTTAACATAAACACAGTCTATCAGCAGATCATTTCTGAAAAGTTTTACAGTTTCTCCCGAATTTTTCATTGTAAACTTTAGTTCACCCGAAGAACTAATGGAATATAAACTCAATGCAGAAACTTCATCCTGGCAATAATATAATATTTCTCCAGGTGACATTTCCGCATCGCCTAAAACGCATGATGACGTACCCGCGCCAAGAGCATAGCCCTTAAGACTTATTTTTTCATCCCATGTATTTTTTATAGAAATAAATTCTTTTCCGGAATCTGCTCCTGAAGGATTATACATGACGGAATAAATTTTAACTGCGGAATAGTTTATTTTTCTCGTAATCAATATCTCACAGCTGTCCTCAAATCCATTAGCTGCTGCAGTTATGAAAACATTGCCCGGCTTTAGAAATTCAGCCTTACCTTCCAAAACTGAAACCAGAAGTTCATCAGACACTGTATAATTTACATCAGACGCAACACTGCGCGTTCCGTCTTTCTTCAAGATAACGCTCTTCAGTTCATGAAAATCTCCTTCAGCAACTTCCGAGGGTATAATCAATTTAATTCCGCATACATCATCCGGAATTTCATTCTGAATTTCATCCCCCGAACACGAAGCGATGAGCACTGATAATAGTAGTATTAATTTCATAATTACCTCAGAAATTAATACGTTTTATTTATTTTTTTTTTCAATTTTATCCGTTTTTTTGATTATAAATTTATACAGACATTAGTTACGTTTTTATAAAAAGTAAAATTGTCACAAAAAATACAAAACCTGTTAAAAAATTATCGACTCATTAACTGTCGGTGCTAATATATAAACAATTAGAGAGAAAATAAACAGGAGAATATCATGAAAGCTGTAAAAATAAGAGAAAATATATACTGGGTTGGAGGAATTGACTGGGATCTAAGAAACTTCCACGGTTATATGACCCAGAGAGGATCAACATACAATGCCTATCTTATAATTGATGAAAAAATAACACTAATTGACACTGTAAAATCATATCTTTATCCTGAAATGATTCAAAGAATATCATCAATAATCGATCCTTCAAAAATCGATTATGTTATCGCAAACCATGTTGAAATGGATCATTCAGGCAGCATGCCGGAGCTTATGAGCCTTATTCCGAACGCAACTGTTTATACTTCAGCTGCCGGAGAAAAAGGCCTCCGGATGCACTATAAAAAAGACTGGAACTTCAAAATCGTCGACGGAACAAGCGAAATATCAACAGGAAAAAACAAACTTAAATTTGTTATGACTCCGATGGTTCACTGGCCGGACAACATGCTAACATATCTCGAAAATGAAAAAATACTGTTTTCAAATGATGCTTTCGGTCAGCACATTTCTTCAAGCGAACGTTTTGATGATGAATATCCGCTTGATACAATAAAAGAAGAAGCTAAAAAATATTACGCAAATATAGTTCTCCCTTATGGAATTCAGGTACAGAAGGCGCTCGAGATAGCCGGAGCACTTCCGATTGAAATAATCGCTCCGAGTCACGGCATCATCTGGAGAACTCATATTCCGGAAATTCTTAAACTTTACACAGCCTGGTCTTCGAATAAAACGGCAAAAAAAGCAGTTATCGTATATGATTCAATGTGGGGTTCAACAAAAAAGATGGCATACGCGATTTCTGATGCTTTCGAGCAGAAAGGAATAGCTTTTTCAATGTATGATCTCAAACTTACTCATATTTCCGATATAATGACTGATATCATCGAAGCGGAATATATCTGTGTTGGAAGCCCGACACTTAATAATAACATACTACCGACAGTTTCAGCTTTCCTCACATATATGAAGGGACTTGCTCCAAAGGGAAGAAAAGCAATGGCTTTCGGTTCTTTCGGCTGGGGCGGTCAGAGCGTCGGAATCGTAGAAGAAATACTCGCATCATGTAAATTCGAAATTCTTAAACAGCAGAAGATTCAGTATATTCCTGACGAGAATCAGCTTAAAACTATTACGGAAGAAACAGCTTCCCTTATCTAAAAAAATGACTTAAGCCGTTTTTTTTATTTTCATCAGCCGGAAAATTATTGACAGTTTTCCGGCTGTCGTTTTTATTGTTCTCATAAGTTACATTCCCCTGTAGCTCAGTCGGTAGAGCAGTTGACTGTTAATCAATTGGTCGCAAGTTCGAGTCTTGCCGGGGGAGC
>DAOMHE010000081.1:0-9891 GCA_035430785.1 Spirochaetota bacterium
AGGAATATATCCCGGTACGTTTGATCCATTGACGAATGGCCATATGGATATAATAAGAAGAGGACTCAGGTTATGCGACCGTTTAATAATTGCGGTTGCTGTAAACCTTTTAAAAAAGCCGCTTTTCTCTGTTGAGGAGAGGCTTGAAATGATTTCTGATTCGTGCAAAGATTTGGGTAATATCGAAGCTGTTTCTTTTAACGGGCTTCTTGTAGATTATTGCAAAGAAAATGGAGTGAATTTTATCATACGCGGAGTCAGGGATTCCGCCGATTTCGGCTATGAGCGCTCTATGGCGCTGATGAACCGGAGACTTCCAGGTGCTCTTGAAACTGTAATTATGGTTTCGGACGGGGAAAGTCATTTTTTATCTTCAAGCATGATTCGAGAGATCGCTTTTCTTGGCGGTGATGTATCCGCTTTCCTTCCTTCAAATGTCCTTCCTTTCCTTAATCGGAAGACCAATCGGGCTTAGCGGCGTTTTGCGTCGTTAGTTTAAAATGAAATTAATCGGTTGAGGGGGAACTATGAATATCGGAATTATCCTCCTGGTTTCTGTTGCTACTGGTGTTGTAGGGTATATGGCAAGGTCGTATCTCGGCAAAATCAGGTTAAGATCTTCGGAGGCTCAGGCTCAAAGAATTATTCAGGATGCTAAAAGAGAGGCTGAGGCAAAACGAAAAGAATTGCTTCTCGAAGCCAAGGATCAGCTTCTTCAGGAAAAGAATCTTCTTGAAAAAGAAATGCGTGAAAGACGTCAGGAAATAGCAAACATTGAAAAAAGATACATGCAGAAGGAAGAGAATCTTGACGCTAAAGTTAATCAGGTTGAGAAACGTGAAAAAGAAATAGAAGTAAGAGAGTCGGATGTATCAGAAAAAGAGGCTGAACTTACTAAGGAATTCGAACGTTATTTGAAAGAGCTTGAGCGTATTTCGGGTCTGACACAGGATCAGGCGAAGGCTCAGCTTATGAAATCGCTTGAAGATAATGCCAGATTTGAAGCTCTAAAAATTGTTAACAAAATTGAAGAAGAAGCCAGAAGATCCGCAGATAAAAAAGCCAAGGATATTGTCATTCAGTCGATTCAGCGCAATGTTACTGAATTTACTTCTGAGAATACTGTCACTGCTGTGACTTTGCCTTCTGATGACATGAAGGGAAGAATCATCGGTCGTGAAGGACGTAATATCCGCACACTCGAGTCGCTTACAGGCGTTGATATGATCATAGATGATACTCCTGAGGTTGTTGTCATTTCCGGTTATGATCCTGTCAGAAGAGAAATTGCGCGTCTTGCACTTGAACGACTGATTCAGAACGGACGTATTCATCCGGCTCGTATAGAAGAGGTTGTTGAAAAGGTAAAACTGGAACTTGAAGAAAGCATGGTTGATGAAGGTGAAAAGTATGCATTTGAACTCGGAATTCCGGGTTTAAGCAGAGATGCTCTTCTCCATGTCGGTAAATTAAAGTATAGAACAAGTTACGGACAGAATGTTTTAAGTCACAGTATTGAAGTTGCTAATATTGCTGCAATCATGGCTGGCGAGCTGAAGCTTGATGTTCAGGTTGCTAAACGCGCCGGCCTTCTTCACGATATCGGAAAGGTGGCAGTTGTAGAAGGTGAAGGTTCGCATGCGCTTATCGGTGCTGACATGGCTAAGAAATACGGAGAAAGTGAGAAGGTTATCAATATAATCGCTTCTCACCATAATGATAAGGAGCCAGAGTCTTTTGAAGCGCTCATTATTCAGGTTGCAGATGCGATTTCTGCGTCACGGCCGGGAGCAAGAAGAGAGTCTCTTGAAAATTACGTTAAACGTCTTGAAGATCTTGAAAACATTGCTACAAGCTTCAAAGGTGTTGAGAAGTGTTTTGCAATTCAGGCAGGACGTGAGATCAGAGTGCTTGTATCCAATGATCTTGTAAGCGATGAGCGTGCACAGATTCTTGCGCGTGAAGTTGCCGGAAGAATTGAAAATGAGCTCAAGTATCCTGGAATTGTCAGAGTTACAGTTATCAGAGAGACAAGAGCAGTTGAGTTTGCGAAATAATTTCAAAGTTCACTTCGTCTATCCGGCGGAGTGAACTTTAAAGTATATCAATGGGAGAATTCCATTGCTGTTAGATTCATTAAATTCAGTTGAAGATCTTCGCAAGATAAAAGTTGAAGATCTTTCTTCTCTTGCCGATCAAGTCCGCAGATACATGATTGATGTTGTCTCGAAAAACGGCGGACATCTTGCGCCTTCTTTAGGTGTTGTTGATCTTACAATAGCGCTTCATTACGTTTTTAATACTCCTTCTGACCGCTTGATCTGGGATGTCGGTCATCAGACTTATGCCCATAAAATATTAACCGGACGAAAAAATGATTTTCTTTCGCTGCGGCAGTTTGAGGGACTTAGCGGTTTTCCGAAAGTTGCAGAATCGAATTTTGATTTATATGACACAGGACATACTTCTACATCACTTTCTCTTGCATTAGGTGAAGCAGTTGCCAGGGATCTTTCGAGAAAGAAGCACCGCGTTATTGCTGTTATCGGTGACGGCGCTCTGACCGGCGGATTGGCATTTGAAGCTCTCAATAATATCGGTCATTTGAAAAAAGATATGATTATCATTCTGAATGATAATGAGCATTCCATTTCAAAAAATGTCGGGGCGATGTCGAAATATCTTACCGAACTTATCTCCGGTTCGGCATATAACCGTTTGGTAAGAAAAGTTAGAAGAATGTGCAGAAAGATTCCCTTAGTAGGAAAATATTTTCCTTATCTTTATGATAGAATAAGAATGGGGATAAAGAATATATTTGTTCCTGCAAATTTTTTTGAAGATTTCGGAATACGCTACTTCGGACCGGTTGACGGTCATGATATCGAACATATGATTCATATTTTTAAAAGAATAAAATCAATTAATGCCGGACCGAAAGTTATTCATGTTATCACAAAAAAAGGCTATGGATATAAGTTCGCGGAAAAAGAGCCGGTACGTTTTCACGGAACACAGCCGTTTGATGTTGATACCGGAAAAGAATATGGGAAAAAGAAACTTTCTTTTTCTGCTGTTGCCGGAAAAACTCTCTGTTCGCTTGCTGAGAAAGACAGCCGAATTGTAGCTGTTACGGCTGCTATGTCAGCAGGTACGGGTCTTGATGAGTTTTCAAAAAAATTTCCTTCAAAATTTTTTGATGTCGGAATTGCCGAACAGCATGCTGTGACTTTCTGCGCGGCTTTGGCAAAGAACGGATATAAACCATATTTTGCGGTTTATTCTTCCTTTATGCAGAGGGCATTTGATCAGCTTATTCATGATGTCGCGGTGATGAATCTTCCTTCCGTCTTTCTTATAGACAGAGCGGGAATTGTCGGAGATGACGGAGAGACTCATCATGGTATGTTTGATGTTTCGGTTTTTAAGACAATTCCTAACTTTGAATTATTGATTCCTTCAGACGGTGAAGATTTGCGCGATATGATTTATTATGCATCAAAAGCTGATCATCCGGTAGCAATTCGTTATCCGCGAGGATACTGCGGAATTGAGTCTGTTGACTGTACTAAACCGCGTAAAACTGATTTTTCACTGCCTTTGAAACTTTCATCATCGAAAGATCTTATTATTATTGCTTCTGCAGATATGAAAATCTGCGCTAAGGAAGTTTCAGAATTGCTTTCGAACTCAAAAATTAAATCAGGCGTGGTCTTGATACATTCTATTAATGCACTTGAGTCTGCTGAATTTAGAACATTGATTAAAAATACGGATTCGTTTGCCGTGATAGAAAGTGAATATTCGCGAGGCGGATTATCGGAATCAATTCTTTCTATTCTTCCGGAGCATAAACGAAGCAAGATGCTTGCTTCTTTCGGTTTCCCGAGAAAGTTTATAGAGCATGGTCCTGTTGATTTGCTTTATGATAAATACGGGCTGTCGTCTCAGAAAATTGCATCAGATATAATTGAAAAGCTTAAGAAAAAATGAAAATCCGTCTTGATAAATATTTATTTGATGAAGGTCTTTCTGATTCGCGCGAAAAAGCAAAAAATGAAATTCTTGCAGGATACGTGAAACTGAATGGTGAAACAGTCAGGGATCCATCCTATATTATTAAAGATGAAATCGATATTACTATTAATCGCCCTGAAAACATTTTTGTTTCAAGAGGCGGAGAAAAAATAAACAAAGCTCTGAAATACTTTTCGATTACTGTTGAAGGTTTAGTCTGTGCGGATCTCGGAGCTTCTACTGGCGGCTTTACCGACTGTCTGCTTCAGCGCGGAGCAAAAAAGGTTTATGCGATTGATGTCGGATATGGTCAGCTTGATTATCGTCTCCGTACGGATAAACGTGTTATCGTAATGGAAAGGACGAACGCGAGAACAATTTCTCCTGAGCTTTTTGATGAAGCAATTAACTTTTTTGTTTCTGATCTGTCATTTATTTCTTTTACAAAAATATTTCCGGCGATAAAGAGTGTTGCTACTTCTGCAGAAGGAGTTTTTCTTCTAAAGCCGCAGTTTGAATCGGAAGGTTTTGAACTAAAAAAAGGCGTGGTCAGAAGCGATGATGACAGGCTTGCAATAATAAGAAAAACTCTCAATGAACTTGTTTCTATGGGTATGATGGTTAAAGGTTTTACATATTCTCCGATAAAAGGCCCGAAAGGAAATATTGAATATCTGGTTCATTATTCTATGGAGAATCCTGAAAAGGAATTAAATGAAGATATGATATTGCGTTCTTATAACGAGTCTTTGTCTTTGAATGATTGAAAAATAAAGCCGCTGTTTAGCGGCTTTATTATATTATTTCATATCTGCTTTTAATATACGTTCGACGGCTTTATTTACGTTTTCCCTGCTGTTAAAAGCGCTTATTCTGATGTAACCTTCACCGCATTTTCCGAACCTGATCCCGGTGTGCAGACTACATTTGCTTTATTCAAAAGTTTGTCGAAGAATTCCCATGAATCAGTTCCGGTTTCAACCCATATATACGGAGAATTGTCTCCGCCCGTACATGTGTAACCTGCTTTTGAAAGAGCTGTTTTAATTATTTTAGCATTTTCGAGATAGAAGTCGATTATGTCTTTAACCTGTTTTTTGCCATCTTCTGAATATACAGCCGCTGCGGCTTTCTGAACCGGATATGAAACGCCGTTAAATTTTGTAGTGTGGCGTCTGTTCCAAAGCTGTAATAGCTGTACGGGTTTTCCTTCTGAAGTGTAAGCTACACATTCTTCAGGTATTACTGTGTAGGCGCATCTTGTTCCGGTAAAACCCGCCGTTTTTGAGAATGAACGGAATTCAATTGCAACTTCTTTTGCGCCTTCAATTTCATAGATTGAATGAGGAATATTTTCGTCACGGATGAAGGCCTCATACGCGGCATCAAACAGAATAAGAGATTTATTGTCTCTGGCGTAATTGACCCATTCAGTAAGCTGTTTTTTTGTTGCGACTTCACCTGTAGGATTATTCGGGAAACAAAGATAAATCAGATCGACTTTTTCTTTAGGCAGTTCCGGTACGAAGTTGTTGGATTTATTGCATTCAAGATAAACCAGCTTTTCATAACGTCCGTCCATGCTGATTCCGGTTCTGCCTGCCATTACATTTGTATCTACATATACAGGGTAAACAGGATCGGGAATCGCAATTTTGATGTCGTCTGCAAAAAGTTCCTGGATGTTTCCAGTATCGCATTTGGAACCGTCGCTTACGAATATTTCATTAGGTTTTATGTCTGCACCGCGTTTCTGGAAATCATTTTCGGCAATTGCTTTTCTCAGAAATTCATAACCCTGCTCAGGACCGTAACCTTTGAATGATTTTTCATCAGCCATTTCATCAACTCCCTGATGAAATGCTTTAACAACTGCTTCAGGAAGTGCTCTTGTTACATCACCGATTCCGAGACGGATAATTTCTTTATCGGGATTTGCCGCCTGAAAAGCGCTAACACGTTTTGAAATATCGGAGAAGAGATAACTTGCCTTGAGTTTTGAATAGTTTTCGTTTATTTTTATCATGACGCACCTTTTAGAATATATTCGAATAATTTTTTATCATACTGATAATTGTCAACAATCTATTTGAGCCTTTTAAAATATAAAAATATTAAATTTATGTTTGCCTATTAGAGCCGATCGGGGAAATTGTCGCAGATTGCAAATCAAATTCAGGAAACAGGCAATGAGAAGCATATACGAGAAAATATCAGAACATTACCGCGGAATAGAATATCAGCACTTGTTTTTCTCAGTGTTTATTCTGGGAGTTATTCTATTCTACCGTATTTCGGCATACTTTATTTCGGGTTCTATTTATGCCGATATTTCAGCTGTCGGATTTTTGAATTTCTTCATGATGTCGTTTCCTGATGATGTGTTTTGTGCTGCGTTTGCTCTCGGAATTATTTTATTGATTGTGTCATTGCCGAAGTCTCTTCGTTTTATGCCTATATTTTTATGTGATATTTTTGTCTGTCTGTTTGCGGCTTATCATATTTTCGCACTTCAGTTTTTAAAAATATATGAAACATCTTTTCAGCTTTCATTTATCGGCGGCGAGCATTTTACTGGACTGCGCGGTATGCTCAATTCGGCTGCTGCTGAAATCACTTCCGGAACGGTTATTTCATTTGCTGCTGTTATTCTGATTGTCTTTGCTACATCGCTTTTTCTCATGGTTGCTGAAGCCAAATCTTCTCTTGATGCAAAAACCAAGTATTTTTTTGTGTCAGTATCGATTTATCTGCTGACGTTAATTCTTACTGTCGCGATTGCGTCACCGACTGAAAAGGAAATAGTTTTAAAATATAAAATAAAGGCTCCGGTTTATGAGCTTTCGATGAGTCCGTTTTCTTCATTGGCGTTAAGATGTTTTAAGAAACCAGCGGTTCAGCCCGTTCCGGCTGCTGTCGAGCCTGTTGTTTCTTCATCAGGATTTCAAACGGATTCGCTTGAGAGCAATAAGGAATATGATTTATCGAAAATAATTCCTAAAAATAAAAAATATAATATAGTTATATATCTTTTCGAATCAACTGCATACAGTTATTACGGATTAAGATCAAATGGAAAATCAATGACGCCTGTAATGGAACGTCTTGCGCAGAACGGATTTTTAGCAGCCAATCACATGACTAATTATCCTTTATCTGCAAATGCTCTTTTTTCAATTACAGCATCTGCTTACCCTATAATAGGTAAGGACATGGTTTTTGAGAAAAATCCGTCTATTCAGGTTAATTCACTTACTGAAGTTTTAAAAGACAACGGATATAGAACGTGCTATGTCCATACAGGCGATTTGAGTTATGCCGGTCAGATGAAATATCTTAAAAACAGAAAAATTGACCGATTTATTACAGCAAGAGATCTTGGTAAAGATAAACGATATAATAAAAAAAATGTCGGTTGGGCGATCGATGAACGTGCGATGATTGATCCTGCGGTTAATTTTATGAAAGAAAGCAGTGAGCCTTTTGTTGTAATCATGTCGCCGATGAATCCTCATCATCCATACGCGGTTCCTGATGATTCGTTTAAAGTTGCAGAGCATAATCCTTCGGGAACTAATCGCGTCGGGATGTGGGAAAATTATCTTATCTCTCTGCACTATGCGGATTATGCTCTCGGTGAACTCATTGATAAACTTGAAGCAGAAGGTCTCATGAAGGATACATTGTTCTTTATGCTTACTGATCACGGAGAGGCTTTTTATCAGCATCCGCAGAATTATAATCATCCTCTTTTCGTTTATGAAGAAAACATACATGTTCCTTTTATAATTTATAATAAAGATATATTTAAAAACGGATACTATTTTGACGGTATAACTCGTCATGTTGATATTCTTCCGACCATCACTGATATTATCGGGATTAAGGATGATAAACACCGTGAAGGTTTTCCGATTTTCACCAAGAGAAAAGAGAAACTTGCTTTTGTTCACACTTCTTGGAAAGATGATCTTGTCGCGGTTCGTGATGTAAAATGGAAATATATTTACCGCATAAAAGACGGAAATGAAGAACTATATGATTTATTATCCGATCCTGAAGAAAAGAATAATCTCGCTTCCGAAAAAACGGAAACGGCATTAAAATACAGAAATTATGTTTTGAGCGGGATTGATTACGTTAAAAACTATCATAAAAATAATTAGCAGTTTGATTGTTCAATTCGGTTTAAATTGAATCTTTCTTGACTGAGTTAATTTATTGATTATTATATTTTAAAAGAGGGGATAAAATGAAAAAGATTATAGTTATGGCTTTGAGTTCAGTTATTCTGTTTTCATATTGTACAAAAAAAGAAAAAAAATATACGATAGCTCTCAGCGGAATTATTAATTTTACAGTTGGAGATGTTTCGCTGAAAGATTCTTCCGGAGAAAGAAAAGCTTCTGTCGGAGATCAGGTTCTTTCGGGTACTGTGATAATAACAAAAGGCGTTAAAAGTATGACCGATATTTATATCGGAGAAAATGCTGTTAAAATTATGGGAGACAGCCGTGTGTCATTTGATTCTCTTATTGCCGACGGTAAAACAGGTTCAGAAACTGTTTCAATAATTGTTGAGAACGGAAAAACATTTAACCGTATTATAAAGAAACTTTCCAAAGATGACAGTTTTACTGTTAAAACAAAAACCGCTGTTGCAGCTGTACGCGGAACTGAGTTTTTTGTTTCTGATGAAAACGGTAAGACAAATGTTTCCTGTCTTGACGGTAAAATTTCTGTATCCGACTCAAAAGGCGCTGAAGTTATTCTTGAAAAGAATGAACAGGCTATTGTTTCTTCCGATTCTGATATAGTAAAAAAACAGATCGAAGCTGATGAGATTAATCGGCTCAAGATTCTTTCAGAAATAAAAGAAATAGAGTCCGATATAAAGAAAAAATACGAAGATCAAAAAGCCGAGATTAAGCAGAAGTATGAAGAACAGAAAGAAGAAATTCAGAAGGCTGTAACTGACCAGAAGGAAAAAGACAAGCAGGCGGTAACTGACCAGAAAGAAGGCGATAAAGCAAATGTTGATGAGGCAAAATCATCAGCAAAAACTTCTGCAGGTGAAGCTTCGGCTGATGCAAAAAGCAAGATGCAGGAGACCAAACCGGATAAGTCAAATATCCTTGATGATATCAAGAAACAGAAAGAAGCCGTAAAAAGCGGAACAAATTGAAGCTTTAGAGTTATAAAGAAACAAAATGTCTTTACAAAAGGGAAGCCTGTGCTTCCCTTTTTTTATGGAAAGAGCCGAACTTTTTAAGAAACTTAATGAAGGCATTATCGATGAGCGTTTTCATCTTTTCAAAAATAATGTTTTAAAAAATAAACCTCTGATTGATCAATTCGGCGGACTTCGCGATATCGTCCCTCTTTTGCGTGGAAAAGATGTAATTATTGCAGGAGCCGGATCGTCTATTGACAGGGAAATGGATTTGCTCCGTGAAGCTGTTTCTCTCAGCGATGTCATCCTTATTTGTGCTGACATGTCTTATCTTCCGCTTTTGAAGCGTCATATAGTTCCCGATTTCGTTATTACATGCGAAACATCACCGAATGATTATTTTAGCGTATCAGATTTTTCTTCGCATCTGCTTGCTTTTTCATGTTCGTCAAACAGCAATCTGCGCAGGTGGAAAGGCCGAATGAGTTTTTACAACTGGATGATGAAGGGTGAATATGAAAATCTCTGGGCAAAAGCAGGAACAGCTCTTGGATATGTCTCGACTGGAAGCACTGTTATTTCTCAGGCTGTCTCACTGGCACTGGGCTGCGGAATAAAGTCGCTTGCGCTTATCGGAAATGATCTTGCTTATAAAGATTCATATTATATGAAAGGTACTTTCCGCTCGATGAAAGATGAGT
>DAOMHE010000082.1:0-9864 GCA_035430785.1 Spirochaetota bacterium
ATGAAAACACTTTTTCAAAACGGATCCGAAAGAGTTCTGTCAGGAGAAACAACCCTTGAAGAACTTGTAAGGGTGACAGGATTATGATTTTTCAATATGACGCCATAAATAAAAAGGGAAAGGAAATCTCGGGAATTGTTGACGCAGTCAATCAGATCAAGGCTAAGGAAAAACTCAAAGCGGAAGGTCTGTATGTCAAAAAAATCTGGGAACACACAAAGGATTCCCCTCTTTCCAAAGAAAGCAATGTTTTTGCAAAGTACGCATCTATAATTTCTGATAAAATTTCAGCAAAAAAAATTCAAAAACTTACTCCGCTTTTTTCGCGCCAGCTTTCCACCCTTCTTAGAGCAGGAATGCCGCTCAACCGTGCGATGGCGGACATAATAGATCAGACTGACAATTCTCATATGAAACTCGTTCTCGCCGACATAAGACAGAAGCTTGAAGGAGGCAGTCCTCTTTCTAAAGCAATAGCGTCGCACAACGAAGTCTTTTCCGAAATGTATTCAAACATGATCCGCATTGGTGAAAATATGGGATCACTAGACACAGTGCTTGAACGTCTAGCGGATATTGAAGAAAAAAACGCCAACATAAAAAATTCTCTCAAACTGGCATTTCAATATCCAGTATTCATGCTGATTTTCACATCCTGCATTGCATCATTCTTAATGATAAAAGTCGTACCTACCATAAGCGATATGTTCATTCAGCTCAACAAAGAACTTCCTCTTCCCACACGGATAGTTGTAGGAACAAGTTCATTTGCAGCAAAATACTGGATCATTATCTTAATAGCACTTGTAGCTCTGTTTATTCTTTTCAAAAAATATTCCAAGACACCTGAAGGACGCAATAAGATTGACGCTTTTATGTTTAAAATCCCAATTTTCAATCATTTCTATACAAAAGTAATATGTCTCAGATTCTGCCAGAATCTCGGCATAATGGCACAGAACGGAGTAGATATAGTCAAATCGCTCGAAATAGTAAAAAAACAGATCGGGAATACTGTAATAGAAAAAAAAATTGAAGAAGCTTCAGTCAGAATAGTTGAAGGCGCACCTATTTCAAAGGCTCTGATTACAGCAGAATTTCTGCCGAAAATGGTAACGGGAATGATTTCAGTAGCAGAAGCAAGCGATACGCTGGATTCAATGCTTATCAAAATTTCTGATTTATATCAGAATGAAATTGACAGATCACTGCTTTCACTTACAAAAATGATTGAACCTGTTTTAATTGTATTTATGGGCGGCGTTATTGGACTAATTGTTTTATCAATAATGCTACCGATTATGGACTTAAATTTATCAATCCAGTGAGGTTTTATGCAAAAATTTTTCAAATTATTAAGAACGATTCGTACATCCAAATCAGGATTTACAACGCTTGAGCTAATGATAGTAATTGTAATAATAGGTATTATTACAGCGGTTAGTATTCCCAGACTAATGAAAATGCTTGATACCGGAAAAGTTACAGCTTGCAAAAAAGCAGTTGAGCAGATTACTGTTCAACTTGAAGTTTATAACATGCACAATCAGACCTATCCGACAACCGAACAGGGACTTAAAGCTCTTGTCGAGCCTGCAACAATTGACCCAGTTCCTGCGAATTTTCAGGAGGGAGGCTATTTGTCTAACAAAGATCTAAAAGATCCATGGGGGCGTGATTTCATATACAGATCACCAGGTGATTCTTCACGTAATTTTGAGATATTGTCTTATGGGTCCGACGGTAAGGAAGGCGGAACAGGAAACGCAGCAGACATTAAATCATGGGATTAAAAGACGATTCCGGCTTCACTCTGCTTGAAGTTGTTGTCATTCTTGCTTTAATTTCTGTTATGATGCTGATGACTGTTCCGCGAATAGTGAGATCCGTCAGAAGCGCTGATGAAAACGGAAAGATTTTCCGTTCGACAATTGAAAGAACTATTTCTGATTCAATTATAAACGCGAAAAACAATTTTATAGTTTTTCACGTACAGAAGAACGGTGAACGGATCAAGGAATTCAGCAGCAGACAAAACGGAATCTCTGTTTTAAATTTTGACGGAAATGGTTTTAAGGAATCCCCTGTTCCGGCTCTTTCGTATAAGCAGTTTCCCGATTCTTTCGCAATTGAATCTGTCATTGCCGGACGGGGACAAATTCTCGATTCAGGCGACATTATCGTTTCGGTTTATCCTGACGGGAAAACCGAAACGCTTGTAGTCCGCATCAGAAACAATGATAAGACAGTAAATTACCGACTTTCAAACGGAGAAATCACTCAGTCAAATGATGAAAACACTGAAAACGCATATCTTTCAAAATGAGGCATATGCCCTTCTTGAAATTCTTATTGCGATAGCATTGCTTTCTACGGCTGTACTCCCGGTTTATGTTTCCGTCAGTCAGCAGTTTTCAGCCATTTCAAAAACTTCAGACTCAATGAAAGCTTCAATCTACTGCAGAAATATTATGAACGAGTTCCGCATTGAACCGTCAAAGGTCGATTTAAAAGACAAGGAAATTAAAGATAACCCGAAATTCAAATATTCTATTGAGATCAAACGTTTTGAGCATGTTCTTCTCGGTCCGCTTGAAGCAAAAACAGTCAAAGTGACTGTATCATGGAATGAAAACGGTTCAGAAAAAACAAAAAGTCTTTCGTACATTTATCCGGACAAATAACATGAAAAAGTATGATGACGGTTTCTCTCTTCTCGAAATGATAATAGCGCTGGCTCTTTCTTCAATAGTTCTGATGATGATCTATGCAGCGGAAAGAACAATAATACGCGCCGTATCGCAGGGTAAAAAAGAATCCGAAAGAATATACCTTCTCTCAAACAGAATCAGAACGATTCAGTCGGATTTCAGTTCAATTTTCCTCTATGAAGAACCGGCAAAATATCCCGTTTCTTCCGAAACAAAAATATCAGGCGAGGATTACCTGATATCATTTTTTTCAATTAAATCAGCTGCAGTATTTCCGGTTACGAATTACACGGAGTCGGATCACTCCTGCGACATCGTTAATGTTTTATACAAAGTACGGGAAGAAAACGGCATAAAAAAGCTGTTCAGAATCGAAAAGGAAATCACCGATTCGGAAAATCAGATTAAAACCGAATGTGTTCTTTTCGAAAATGTATCTGAGGCAAAAGCCGAGTTTTATGCAGGCAGAGCATGGAATAAAAAATGGAACAGCGCCGATAACTTCAAATATCCTGAAGCAGTCAGACTGATTGTTATTTATAAGGATAAAGGCAAGGATGAACAAATTACGATTAATGGATTTCCGGGAATGACGGGCAAATGAAATCATTTATAAAATTGATTACAAAATCATATCTTGCAAGAAAGTGTTCTCTTTCAAAAAAAAGAGAATCCTCAAGCGGATATACACTGGGAATAGTGCTTATAGTAATTGCCCTGATTGCAATGCTTGCAACCGAGTTTCTTTCGAGCGCGGTAAAATCGATCCGGGTTTCGGCTAAAAACTCTGCGGCGGATCAGTCCGCTCTTTACGCGGAAAGCGGATTCCGCCTCGCCGAAATGATACTTGATGCTGATAAAAAAGGAACAACGGGTTCACTTAATATAAAAACATCCGCAGACACTGATTCATATGACGACTTGTGGGCAAGAAACATCCCTCCTCTTGATCTGGACGGATATTCTGTCAAAATTATGATTTATGATGAGCAGAGCAAAATCAATGTAAATAACATTTATAATGAATTTACCGACAGTTCCCAGACATTTCCTTATATAATTCTTAACAATTTTTTCAAAGATATGGGATTCGATGAAAATTATACCGGCTGCATTCTCGATTATATCGACAAGGATGACTCGAAGTCGCAATACGGTGCCGAAACTTATGACTATTATTCGAGATTCAGCTCACCCGGAAACGCGAAAAACACCTACCTGGTATCAATAAATGAACTATTGATGATCAAGGGCTTCAGCTGGCCGCTTTTTTACGGCATAACGGGAGGAAACTCCGGCATAGAAGGAAAACTGGTTGATAAGAATTACGAACAGGAAGATTTGAGTTTTGACATTTCTCTAAGCGATGATTCAAAACAAACTTACAAGGAAACTCTCATCGCCAGGGAAAAATCCAGGAAATTATCAGATTATCTCAGAGTTAACGGAAAAAACGACGATGCGTCTGATGATCTCAATAAAATAAACATCAATACCGCCCCCTTCCGTGTACTAATTGCAATTCCCGGAATGACAGACGGATTTGCCGAAGAAATTATCGAAAAAAGAAAAGTCAAACCATTCTCCTCAACAGAAGAGCTTTCTTCGGTAATAACAGATCCGATTCTGCGCAAAAATCACTTGACTGTATCTTCAAACATATTTTCAATCAAGGTCATTGTGTCATCATCTGGAGGCGATTTCGAAAGTTTCGGGATCTATAACAGAAACATAAAAAAATATTATTACATGAAAACACTATAAATGATAACAGCAGCATTTCACATAGAATCCGATTCAGTAAAACTGGTAACTGCAAAATCCAACTTTACCAATCTGGAATTTTTATCCTTCGATTCCGAGCCGTTAGCCCCGGGAAAGAAATCCGATATTTCAGGTGCAATTAAATCCCTGTGCAGCAGAAATGTAATAAATGCATCGAGAATAATTGCAACGCTACCGTCAGAAAAAGTCATCATCAAAACAGTATCCCTGCCCTTCACCGATGAAAGAAAAATCGCAGAGATTATACCGATTGAAGCTGAAGAAAATATACCGATAGACATTGATAAGATTACTTTAGTACATCAGATTCTTTCAAAATCCAAAGAAGGCAGCAATATTATAATAGCTGCATGCCGTACAGACTATCTTGAAGAATTTAAAAATTTCTTCTTGAATGCAGGATTAAACATCAGCGCCGTTTACCTCGAATACAATGCACTATTTGCTTTATATAAGTTTTCCGACTCAAACGCACATGAAGCGTCGCAAATCGATTTTGGAAAAGACCGTATAATAATCAACAAAATCAGTCACGGAAAACTGTCAGAAACGAAAACTCTTGCCAAGGGCTATTCGGATTTTTCTAAAATATTCACGGATGAAAAAATTTCATCTCTTGAAACGGCAAAAATCATTTCCTCATCCGCGGATAACAAACCATCTGCTGACACAAAGAAATCAAAAAAAAACAACTATGCGCCGCTTTTTGAAAAATATGAATCAGCAGCAACAAAAACCGCAAAAAACATATTTGCATTCATAAAACCAAAGGGAGAAGAAAAAATTCTTTTTTCCGGAGTTAATCTGTTTGCTCAAAATTTCGCCGGCATTCTCTTTAAAGAACTCGAAATACCTGTATACGATTTTTCTGCAGTCAATATTATCAAAAACTTCAAAGAGCAGAACTGCGAAATTCCGTGCGGAATGCTGATATGCGACCAGAATCCTTCATCACAGCCTGATTTTTTATCTCACAAAGAAAAAAAATCAGAAGTTTTCAATGATATTAAACCTGGTCTCTTCATGATAGGTTCAGCATTATTGATATTAGTTTTATATTTCATAATCTCATCAATAGTACTTGTTACAAAAGGAAACGGATCAGGCGAAATACTCAAGCAGCAGTTTAAACAGCAGTTCCGGCAGGAAGCTAAAACCAGCGATGTGATCGCAGAAGCAAAATCCATGCTCGAAAATGAAAAGAAACAGATATCTAGTTTGTCCGCTGTTCTGCCGGAAAAAAAATCTGTTCTGTTAAATCTGGAAGAAGCTCTTCGTTTTTTCTCCAGCGATCCGGCTTTCTCTCTTAAGGATATCACGCTGAATCAGAATCAGATAAACATAAACGGTGAAATATCCGATCTGTCAAAAATTGATGATTTTAAGAACAAACTGAATAAAAGCGGAAAATACTCGTCAGTTGACCTTAATACAAGTTACTCGGGAAAAACCGGAGTTAAATTTACACTCTCCATTAAACTTAAAGGAGCAGCGGGGAAAAAATGAGACTCACGGAAAGAGAAAGAAAATTACTTTATGCATTAATAGCTATTCTCGTACTCGCTGTTTCGTACAAGCTGATCTATGAACCTGTTTCATCTTTTCGGGATTCTCTTAAAAAAAGGGCATTCAATTCACAGTCTTCCGCTGAAGAACTTTCAAGAATATCATCCGAAATCAATTCTCTTAGAATAAAAAAGCAGAAATACGATCTTATTTTACGGTCAGAAAATGACAATATTCTGACCGTTATTCAGCAAAAAGCTGAACAGAATAATATAAAAGACAATCTGGCGAACATCAGAAGCACACCGAGCAATTTTCAGAATAAATTCAAAAAGGTTACCACCGATTTCAAGATTGAAGGTGCTCCAATTCAATCAATAATCAAATTTATTTATGACATGGAAAATTCCGGAGGCTTTATAATTTTCGAATCTGTTACTATATCGAAAGGTCTCAAAGGAACCGACCGGTATGATGCCTCATGCAAGGTTAACACTTTCATGGCTGATAGCAAATGAATAAAATAAACGAAATCATCAGAAAAATATTTCAATCTGCAAAAAATCTTTACAATGATGCGAAATCACATCCCTTTTTTAAGCGCTACGTTATTTTTACGTGTCTGCTGACAGTTGTTTTCACACTTGTTTTTTTTCCGGTTGATACAATAATATTAAAAATATTAGGAGATGCCGAAGGAAAGTCTTTTCAATCAGCCGAGGTTTCAGATCTTAAGGCTTCTTTATTCGGCGATATTTCTATTGATTCAATGAAAATCAATCTCCGGTCGCGCGAAGAAATTTCTATCAGCAAATTCAACTCGACAATATCGGTTTTTTCACTGATTAGAGGTAATGCCGACGGGGAAATCAACTCTGAGCAATTTTCCTTTTCGTCACCTAAATTTAAATTCACATCAAAAATCAAACTGATTCCCGATGCGGAATACAGCACGAAAACCGGTGTTTTCACAAACGGAAGTCTGTCCTTTAAATTAACAAATTCAATGCTCGAAGGATTATCAATTGCCGGATTCAATATCAAACCGGCAAACATTGAATCGGTAAACGGAGAAATTCTTTTTCAGGATAAAAAATATATCATCAAAGTCATTAAAATTGACGGGCAGTCTCTTAGGGGTACAATTACAGGAAATATAATTCCTAATGAAAACAATTTTTCACTCTCCGTTCTCGATATCAGCTGCTCATTCGATCCCCAGTCCGGAATGTTCGATGATTACCGCATGCTCATCAACTATCTTATTGATAAAGACAGCGGCAAAATACTGATCAAACTGAAGGGATCAATTGCAAATACTGAAGTTATAACTCCAAAAATGAATATGCCTCAAATGGGTCAAATGGGAGTCAAAGATGACAAATGAAACGGATTTAATCATCAAAAAAGCCGGAGAACTCGGAGAAAAAATTTCTCAATCAGAAATTTTTCTTTCATATAAGAAAGCTTCTTCAGAGCTGATGGCAAATCAGGATTCTTTCGATAAAGTAAAACGCTTTACCCGTCTTTCCGCAGTAATGAGAGAAAAACAGCAATATGCCGAAGAAATTACGCAAAGCGAAATGGATGAAGTACGCAGTCTTGCCCAAAATGTTTTCGATGATGAGATAGCAAACAACTATATCGAAGTACAAAACGCTTTCAGCTCTCTGATGAATGATATTTTCATGGAAATTGAGATGAAAAAAACTTTTTAATCCGTTTTTTCAAACTTCTTGACACGGAGAAGCGGAAAATGTAGAATCATATAGAGATTATTTTGTTGATCCGGCGGCAAAAATGAACGAAAAAAGAAAGTTTAAACGCTACGAATGCAAAATCAAAGTCCGCTTCGAACACAGCGAAGAAATGAACTCTTCTACTGAAGAGATTCCGCCTTTTAAAGGAAAAGGACATATACTCGACATAAGTCAGGGCGGAATTTTTATAGCAACTGATTCAAATGTACCGGTAAGCTGCGACATCATGGTTTCTTTTAAAACCGAATCAAGAATTTTTGAAGAAAAGGGATTCATTGTCAGAACCGGAACCCTGAAGAATAATCCCGCAGAAGTTGTTAAGAAATTTGAAAATTACGATATCAAGGAAAAATCGTACATCGCTATTCAGTTTGAAAACCCGATAGACAATATCAATCAGATGGAATTTCACGGCTGACATGCAGACTCAATTCGTTTATATAGATGATATTACCAAGATTGACTCATCCAAGGCAACCGTCTATGACCTGAACAAGAGATATATCGACTCTGAAGGCAATATGTACGGTCTTAAATACAACCGCGAATCAAAAAAAATTGAAGTCATAAGACTTCTTAGAACATCGATGCAGCATGCTCAGATGGTTGCTAAAAGAATGAAGGAGAAAATGAAATCGGATCTGCCGAAACTTTCTTCTGACGAGGAAATAATTTCCAACAGCGTCAATCACGACACCGCAGAAATATTTGAACAAACAGATGAATCTTATTCAAGCGACACTAAAATAGTTCCTGACATGTTTGTTGCCGACAGATTCAACGATCTCCCGATTTTCAAAGAAAGACTGAAAGGTCTTTTGAGGAATATCGCCAATTCGAACATCAATTCGCGTGAGCACCGCGAGATTTCTACCCCGCTTGATGAAGTTATAAGAAATATTGAAATTGACGGATTGGGAAAAATTGAAAAAATAACTTCCTCGTACAGGGAACTAACGGAATATCCGAGATCAATCAATTATTACATCGGACGTCTGGACAACCGGGCAAGGGAAATACTCAACAATATTCACGCTGATTCAAAAAAAATTAAATTCATACTTTGGATGGAAATGCTTCACTCGCTAAAAGAATTTTATCAGTCAGTCGGCAAAATGCTGATATCGCTTGAAAGAAATCTTGAAAAAACAGCAGAAGAACGCCTGTCAAAAATAGGCGCTCTTGAACGCCAGTCATACAATGACGCACGAACAACCATATCAAATACAAAATCCGATATTGAAGAAATGTCGAGAAAGCTAAACGATTTCGAACTGTTCATTTACAATTCAGACAATGTCTGTTAATTATTTTCTGATTTCCGCAGAATTTCTTCTGCAAATATTTTCAGCTTCGGATGAACCTTCGGCTGGGGCAGACTGATTTTATTTTCTTCTGTTTCAACATTTTCATCTTCGCGTATCAGTTTGGTAAACGCAAAAATCATACGGTCAAAAATTTCACTTACACGGTCTTCCCTGCCGGCCATTTTATAATACTTATAAGCAAAAAGCGGCATTTTTTTATCAAAGTAAAAATAATCGGCAATTCTTGTTAATCCGTCTTTATACATTGTGCTGACGAATATTTTCTCAGCCTCAGTGAGCTTCCCCTGATTAAAAAGTTCATTTCCTTTTCTTATCAATGCCGCGCGTTCGGAACTATCCATCGGTCTTCCTTCTGAGAGAAATTCTCTTCAGCTCCTTATCGACAGAAATTACCTCCGTCATTAGGTTTTCACCGACTTTTACAGCCTCTGATATGTTTGAAATAAACTTATCGGAAAGATTGGAAATATGAATCAGTCCGTCCTGATGTACGCCTATATCGACAAAAGCTCCGAACGCAGTAACATTTGTTACAACTCCCGAGAGAATCATGCCTTCACGCAAATCATCCAGCGTGCGTACGGAACTGTTAAAATCAGCATATGAATACTGCTTTCTCGGATCGCGTCCAGGCTTTGAAAGCTCTTTTAATATATCATCAAGAGTATATGTCCCGGCCGACGAATATTTTTTTTTATCAATACGTGAAATCAAATCAGGGCTTGCAATAAGATCATTCAGATTAACACCCGCGTCTTCAGCCATCTTCATTAC
>DAOMHE010000083.1:0-4746 GCA_035430785.1 Spirochaetota bacterium
ATCCAGATTCGTAACAAAATAGCACAATGATAAACCTGTTTAATTTTGGAAGGATCTGACTTAAAATATTTGTAACTTAGTTCATTAATAATTTCAAATTTTAGACCCATGCTTTCAATCTGATAAGAAAACATGTCCCGGATAAAAGAAAGTATCGCATCTATGCTCGTATCTTCATACTTAATATAAACACGGCCTTCTTCCTCTCTGGATAAAATTAAAACTTCACTGACAAGAGTATTCATATACTCAACAATCTGACGTATGCTTATCAGATTATCAGTTCTAATTAAATCGCTTTCTGTCATCAGCGCGTTATCTGAAATTATTGCAATGGAACCCAGAGAATTCTTAAGTTCATGACTCAGAAATGAGGCGAAATTTTTACGTTTTTCGGAAAGTTTTGAAACTTCAGCTAATGAAGAAGCAAGCTTCTTTTCAAGAGACATTATATCTGTTACATCAGAAAAAACACATAGAATCGCATACAGTTTTTTATTTTTATATATTTTTGACTTATTTATCCTTATATCGCGAATCCCTTTTTTTTCAATTTCGAAATTAGTGGTATACTCTATTTCATCATTGTCAGAATCGAGGAGTTCTTTATCGTAGTATTCATGAAGGCTGAAGTCAGTACCGGAATATAAATCTATTATTTTTTTTCCGACCATGCTGACATTATCAGGAACATGAAAAAATTCCAAAAATTTTCTGTTAGTGTACATAACTTCACCGGTAAGATTTTTTAAATATACCGGATAAGGAAGCATTTCAGTGAAGTGCCCGTCGATAAAATCATTTTCGGTAAAATTCATCATAATGCATTATAATTCACCGAAAAAAATAAATAAAGTTTTTTATTTTAGATAATTAAGTGAGCGGCAATTTGATATTTTGCCGCTTTAAATAAAATTATTTCTGATATGTTATCTGTAATAAACAAAACGCGAAAGAAGAGAGCCGGCGATATTAAATAATGCGACAAAATAATTAAAATAGAAGAACACCGAATACTCAAAATTCTGAGGTTTGGTTATTGTTCCGCTAATATTCAGATAAATAATTGCAATTAAATAAACAGCGTTAAAAATTATTCTTCCTGCAAAGGTAAACTTATTCCTGTAAAATGAAGAAATAATCATAAAGAGAGCGATTCCTACAAGATATGCGGCATAAGGGTTTGTGACTCCCTTTTCAAAATCTGCAATTTTAAATGAGGCAGAATCCATCGAAGCGGCAAAAAAGGAAGGAATAAGATTCAAAACAATTATTTTTTCTGATACAGGAATATATAAAAACCATTCCTTTGCTGCAAAAAAAAGATGTTTGGCTAGACCAAGAAAGAAAATGCATGCATCGAGCACAAAACGAACTATTTCTCTCATAAGATTCAAAAAATTATTCATGTAATAACTCCGAGTTTCAGTCAAATTAATCATCCTTGTTTTTTGTGCAATAATTTTATTTTTCAGGGTTTTTTATTGACGGGTATGCTACTCGAAAAATAAATGGTTAAGTATATACCGGAGGGATTTCTATGTCCACTTTCAAACTTGACGGCGCAAAATTCTCTTCTATTGACGATCTAAAAAACAGCCTTTGGCCGCTTTATGAAGATAAGATGTCAAAAGAAGAATTTGATAAATATGTTGATTCAAATGTAATAAAGGGAGAATAATTACTCCCTTTTCTTCTCAAGAAGGAATTCAACCCTTCTGTTTTTCCTTCTTGCTTCTTCATCCTTATTAGGAAGATAAGGCATTGTTTCGCCCATGCCTCTAAACGACAATCTTTCCTGCGAAACTCCTTCAGATATAAGATAGTCATATACAACCTTCGCACGCATTTCAGAAAGTTTAAGATTAAAATTATCATCGCCGACATCATCAGTATGACCTTCAATGACTACAGAATATAAGGAATATTTTTTAAGAATGTCCGAAACACGGCTTAGAATCTGCCAACCTTTTTGATTCAATTTATCGGAACCGAAAGCAAACTCGATACTGCTGATTTTAATTTTAAGACCCCTTTCTGTTACGACTACAAGAATATCAACCGGTATTTTTATAGGTTTAGAAGATACTATGTTTCCGGCTTTATCAACTGCAGTAAAAACAGCTGAATAATCATCAGCACTTTCAACCAGTTCTCCGGAAGCGCCTCTGCCGTCCCATATAATTTCTGACGGGACATTCTCTTTGCCGGAAAATTTCTTAAACATAATTCCTGTAGGATTGTAAATTGAAACTGACCATTCAGCAATACCCGAAAATTCATCAGCTGAAAGCATTATTTTCAAAACATCATTTTCCCCGTCTCCGTCAGGAGAAAATGGAAGAGGTTCACATTTAAGCGATATTTTAGGAGCACTTGAGTCTATGATGATTTCTTTTTTGAATGACACCGGAGTATTTCCGCTGTCGAATTCCGTACTGAAAATATAGTAATATTTTCCGTCAGAAATTTTCTTACCGAGACTGTCAAGACCATCCCATTCAACTCCGCCCGGAAGTGAATTCGCACCCTCAAAAGTTCGAATGATTTTGTCTCCATCAGAAAGTATGCTGATTTTCCACTTCTTCAAGCCTGCAGTTTTTGAGAGAGATGTACTGAAAAGAACAGGTACACCGCTGTTATAAGAATAATATCTTATCGATGAAGTTATATCAGCAGTTTCATATCCCCTGGTCAATGTGATTTCCTTTATTTCCTTGACGGAAGAATTCCCCGAAAGATCGGAAGCTTTTAGTTTATATGAATATAATCCTTCAGGGACGTCTTCGCCGTTCTGGTTTTTCCCGTCCCATTTTAAAACAGACGGAACAGATGATGTATTCCATGAAAAAGAACGTATTTCGATTCCGAGAGAATCGACAATGGAACCCTTCCAGACATCGGCATTATCACCGGAGACTTTCTGCACAATGGCTACATTATCTTTTTTCCCGTCACCATTAGGTGAAAAAAGATAACTATCTGCAGTTAACTCCATAGACGGCGGCTGATTATCAATTACTATATAACCTGTCTTTTTTTCTGAATAATTATCAAATTCATCCCAGCAAATGAAAGAATATGAATACGCACCGTCTTTGAGTTTTGCGCCGCTTAAATCGGATCCGTCCCAGAGAATATTCTGCGGTATTTTCAAACCGGCTTTAGAGCCGAAAATCCGTTGAAAAAGAATTCCGAAAGAAAATTTTTCATCAAAACTTCTATCATCAGATCTATATTCCTTAATCGGCTTGCCGTCATCTGAATTAATCTGAAAAATCCATCCCTTAATTTCACTTCTGTCTGACACTGCAATAGAAATGACAGAATAGTCATTCTGCCCGTCATAGTTCGGAGAAATAAAAGCTGGAACAGCTTTCATTTCAACCAGCGGCGGATTAACATCCACACTGGCAATATTAAGAGACAGTGAAACATAGTGGCTTTTCTGGTCAGTTTTGCTGAAAGCATAGTCTCCTTTAACAATTCCGGCATCTATTCCGGCTCCGGTACTCCATCCTGAATACTTGAACTTGTCTTCAAAAAGCAAACCTGTTCTTATTGAAAAATAATTTTTAAATGTATATTCTAATCCGCTGGAAAGAGGTATCGTTTTATCTGATTTCAAATACTCAGCTTTCTCGTATAAAGAAAACTTTGATACAGTATCTTTATAAAATGAGAAGGCAAATACTCCGTTATAGCTTGTTAAATCATAATCTTTTTTATCATCACCGGACACATAACCCGTGCGCAAGGAAGCGGAAAACTGAGGTTCAATAAATCCAATATTATTTGATGCTCTCAAATATACAGCCGGGAAATATGAAAATCCGAAAGAACCGCCTGCAAAATAATTATTTGAAGGTTCTGAAACTTTCATGTAATCGAATGAAATACCGAGACTGAAAAAAGGATATATTTCCCTGCTCAATGCTGTAGAAAATAACATACTTTTACTATCATCACCCGACAAATATCTGAAAGAATATCCCCAGACTCCCCATGAAAACGGAATTGATAAAGTTATAAATGGTGATGAGTAATTTTTCGAATAAATATATTCTGCATCAAGCGAATATTTTTTATTCATTCCGGCAAGTGACGGATTTTGAAGTATATCTTTATATTCAGAAGAATATACTCCTCCTCTTCCGGCGGATTCTGCAGAACTGAACGGGAATGCCGAGGCATATATAGGAATAAGGGCGATCGCACTTAAAACAAACAGTTTCTTCATCAATTATCCTCCGAAAGAAGTTCGCCGGCTTTTATAATGTCATCATTTATCTGTGTTATCAGCGCGTCAACTGATGAAAACTTAATTTCTCCGCGTATTCGTGAAACGAAATTAACTGAAATAACTTCATCATAAATATCTTTAGAAAATTTTAAAAGGTGCAGTTCAATCGTTCTATTCTGATTTTCGAAAGTCGGATTGCTTCCAATATTTAAAACACCTTTATAAGTTTTGCCGTTATAATGTGCATACACAGCATAAACTCCATCAAGCGGAATTACTTTAGACTCATTTGCGCTGATATTGGCAGTCGGGAAACCGATTTGACGTCCGCGTCCGAAACCCTTTATGACTTTTCCTGACATTGAATAATATCTACCGAGAAATTTTGAAGCTGATTCCATTTCTCCATCAGCTATAAACGATCTTATTTTTGAGGAAGAAACGGGATGACCTTCTATTGAATAAGGCTGAACTTCAATTACATCAAGTTTTCCATGAGTAAT
>DAOMHE010000083.1:4846-9848 GCA_035430785.1 Spirochaetota bacterium
TCTATTGAATAAAAAACATTCATTACTTTTGAGGGATAATCCTTATTAAAACTATTTCAGGTCTGCGGAATAACCTTACAGGCGGTCCCCATGTTCCGAATCCTGATGAAACATAGTATGAAGTTTTTCTGCGTTTCATAAATCCTGTGCTCACTTCATAAATTGCACTTGTTACGAAATTAAAAGGAAACATCTGCCCGTGATGAGTATGTCCTGAAAGCTGAAGATCAATTGCATGTTTTTCAGCTTCATCAAGATTTTTCGGCTGATGATCAACAAGAATCAAAAATTTATCAGACTGAGACACGGTTATGATTTCAGAAATACTTTTGCGTTTTGCACCCGCATAAGAATTTCTCATCATATCATCCCTTCCTGCGATAATAATATCTTCTGGGAATTCAACCGTTGAGTCAACAAGAAGCTTTATTCCATTGGAAAGAAGATATTCGCGCGCCTCATCGACTCCGCCGATATACTCATGATTTCCAAGAATTGCAAACGTTCCGTAACGCGATTTTATTTCGGATAGTTTTCTATTCAGTCTTTTTCTTCTGACAGGTTCAATATCCTCGTCAATTGTATCACCGCCGAGAATTACAGCATCAGGAGAAAATTCATTAAATTTATCAACAAGGAATGACAGTTTTCTTTTTCCGACTATGTGCCCGAGATGCAGATCGGAAGCATAAGCTATTTTAAATCCATCAGATGGAATTTTCTTTTCAGTATAAATGACGAGTTCTCTGACAGCGAAATTAAATGAATTAATAAAACCTGCCGTACAGACAACCGCTGAAAATAAAACTACAATAATTGATTTTATTTTTATCGGGCACAGTATGCCCCGGCCCGATAGTTTAAAAATCAAATTAAGCGAATCTATTGTGATTGCACCGATAAATGCGTATAAAACAAATGCAAAGAAAACAGAACCTGCTGTAATCGGAACAACTGACGCAATATATGAAAATCTTTCAAGAATTCTTCCGAGCACAAATGACAGAGAAAGGAAAATATAAACAGCAAGAAATATTTTCCGGGCAGCATCACTGCAGAAAAAATGCTTCAGAGAATTATAAAGATATATATTTACCCCTATCCATACAAGAAGAGCAAAAGAAAAGAATATAATAAAACTTTCTCTCATTTCAGTGCTCCAAGGCTCATTATTCTATCGGCTCTATGCGGCGAAATGTAAAATGCGTATTCAGACTCAGTTGAAATTACAGGATAAAGATTATTGTTTTCTTTCGGAAATATTTCAAAACCTATTTCCTTTCCGTTTTTAAGAAGAAGTTTAACTGATGCCACAGATTTGCCGGTCGGTTTATTATCAATAAACTTATCCGCTCTGAATTCTTGAATATCATTCGCAATAATTTCAATATTGCCTGATGATATATTTTTGCCTTGTAATGAATATGAGATTTTTCCGTCTTTTTCTTCAGGAATCAGAACATCAGTCTTTGCCGCAACTATTGTTATCTTTGCTACATCAGAAGGTTTTACCTTATAAATCTGTTTATCACGCGCGGAATCTTCAGAAATTATCAAATCATTCGATTTGATGTTTTCAGCAAGATAAATCTTTCCGTTTTCTTCTTTCATTATGAAATAACTGCCGGATGAGTTTTTCCCGATATAAAATGAAACCTGATTCTTCGCATCGCCAGCTGTTATATGAAAACGATTATCCTCAGATAATCCAAATCTTTCATAACCCGATGATGCAATTGCTTTAGCGGATTTGAGCTTTCTTAATTTTTCTATTAATTTTCCGAGATATATTTCATCTGCCTTGTACTTTTCGTTAAGAATCCATGTTCCGTTTTTCTGTTCGAACTTTATTGAAACTCCGCTCTTTGATTCGATTGAAAGATTTTCAATCATCATTTTCTGATCTATCATCAAAACTGATTTGTCGGATTTTAAATGTTTTATGCCGATAAAAAAGGCAGGCAATAATAGAAGAAACAAAACTGATATTTTGATTTTATTCATTTGTTATCACCCCCGGAATATTTTGAAGATATTGAAGCAGCGCGTTTTTTTCTTAAGAAAAATGATGCAAATCCTAATAAGGCAATTAAAAGCGGAATACCTGCGATGTTAAATACTTTTGCCGCTGTACGGAAAGATTCACTTTTCATATTAACCGGATTATAAACCATTCCCTTGCTTCTCATCGATGCTAAAGTTTCATTTCCGTTCATATAATCAGTCAAATTATGAATGAATACAGCATTATTATAAAGAAACAACGCTTCAGGATTCATAAGCGCGGCAGCTGAATTCATATTGGCATCAACCAGATTTCTTGTGGTAATTTCCGAGCTTGATATTAATGCGATCTTAGCCGGAGAAACTGCTTTAGAAATAAGTCCGCCGGTAAAATCAAATTGATTACTATCTTCTTTTTCTGATTTATATCCGTCTTTGAAATAACTCTCGAATTTTCCTTCTGCTACAGCCGCGATATTATATGCTTTAAGTTCACTCTGCGGAGGAGACTGCATTCTCATTGGAGATAATTCGATATTATCTTTCATAGTCCATGCGGAAGCAGATGATTTTAAAATGTAATCATAACTGATGTTGTTTTTCTTCATTAGTTCATCATTAAGTTCAATTGAAGAAACTTTTGCGACAGCCATTCGTTTAAGATCTTTAGTAACAGAACTTTTGCTGCTCATTGAAGCGCGTTCAATAAACGGAACAAAGTTAAGCGGAACCTCCGGCATGTCCCGTCCCCGTGCAATGTAACAATTTTTATCAAGAACATAATCCTTATTGATTTTAAATCCATACGAGGAAAGTAATCCGTCCAATCCTGAATCAATCGGAATAAACATTCCGTTTCCGGCATCATTAAACGAATCAATAAAAAATATAACAGAACCGCCCTTCATTAAAAACTGATCAAGGCGGAAGAGTTCATCTTTTGAAAATGGTGATTTGGGAGAATTGATCACAAGTGTTTTTACAGAAGAATCAATTTCACTGTTTAAGTTGACATTTATAAAATTATAAAGATCCGAGTTTATCGCCTTAAACGGAAGGTCGCCGTTTTGATCTGAAAGCGGAATTTCGCCATGACCGGAAACATAACCTATCACGGGGTTCTTTGAAAGAAGCGAATCGACTGCCGAACGGATATCCCTTTCAACATTATTAAGCACAACAGATAAACCAAACACAGTTTTAGCAAACGGAATCTGAACTACACGGAATTCATTTCCAAGCGTAACTATTATTCCGGCGACACCCGTACCCGCTGAGATATTTCTTCCGTCCGGAGTCTTAACATTTTTCCAGCGGCTTCCCGGAATATTGTATTTCGTTATTAAATCTTCAGCAGTTTGATTATCCGAAACAGGAGAATACGAATATTTAATTTTTCCGTGATTATCCTTATTTATCTTATCAAACATTTCTGAAACTGCAGAATTAAGTTTTGAATAATCGCGGATTCCGAAATCCGACATGTTGACAGACTGATAGAGTGTAATTTTCATTTCATCTTTGATACCGGCAAAGGCATTTACCTTTGAACGGATTTTAGTTATAGATGAAGTAATTTTATACTCAAGCCCTTCAATATATGCTATTTCATTTATCTTTTCGTGAACATCACCATGCAAAATTACAATTCCCATATACGCAAGACTCTGCTTTGCCTGATCCGCGCCGCGTTCCATAATCTGCATGGGAGATATTCCGTACGCTTCGGCTTCTTCTTTGTCTTCTTTGGATTCCATTTTATGTACTTCGTATTCAAGCATTCCGTTTGATTCATCGGCATACTCAGCAACGATATCTTCTACATAACGGCCCACCATATTATAAGGAGACGCAAGATTTTTGCTGAAATAGATTTTTATTATCATTGGATCTTCAAGCGATGAAACGGCTTCAACGCTCGCGCTTGACAGTGAATATGAACTGTCTCTCGTAAGATCGAGTTTGAAATAGAATGAAGAATAAACTATATTTAGGGCTATTACGGCAATAACTGCAAAAGTAAAATTACCCTTATTGCCTGCAAAGAAGGCTTTTGCATTATTTAGAAATGATTTTATTGAAAGTAATAAATCTGTTTTAAAAATCATCTTCATCTCCTTTTATCAATTCCGATTTTAGCGGAAAAAAGAAAAAGTACCGACATGGAAATAAAATACAGAATTTCGCGCGAATCAACAATACCTTTTGCGAAGTTTCTGAAATGATAACCCGTGCTTATAAACTGCAGAATATCAGCTATCTTTCCCGGAATGAACTGAAGAGCAAAAAATATAAAATATAAAAAGAAACAAAGTGCAATCGAAACTATCAGAGATATTACCTGACTCGACGTTATTGCTGAAACAAATATGCCGACGGCAGAATAAAGCGCACACAGAAAGAAAGCACCTAAATAGCCGCCGAAAGTAACTCCTAAATCCACCTCACCGGTCAGAGAAACGGTTATAAGATATAAAAGAGAAGGCGCAAGCATTAACATAGAAAGAATCAAAGCTGCTGAAAATTTGCCCGCGATTATTTCCCATAAAGTAAAAGGCGATGTCAAAAGCATTTCAATTGAACCTGTGCTCCATTCTTCAGAAAAAAGCTTCATAGTCAGAGCCGGAACAAAAACAGACAAGAGCCATGGAAGAAGCTCAAAGTATCCTCTGAGGCTTGCCTCGCCGTTCATGAAGTAATTATAGAAAAATACGGCGCCTGAAAAAGTCATAAAGAAAAACAAAACAATATATGCAACCGGAGAAAAGATGAAAGACGAAACTTCCCTTTTTGCAATTATAAACGGATTTCCGAAAATTGTTTTAATCATTATTCGAACCTCCCGATGTAAGATCCTTGAAAATATTTTCAAGTGTGTTCTTTTCTTTTTCCAGTGAAAGAAGAACCCATCCGTTATTTTTAGCGCAGTTAAATAATTCTTCCCGGATATCGTGTTCCGATGCGGCAGTTACTTTCAGAATTCCTTCCGATTCAGAAA
>DAOMHE010000084.1:0-9756 GCA_035430785.1 Spirochaetota bacterium
GTGCGGACTCCAGTTTAGCAGTTCGCCTTTATAGATTCTGCCGTCTTTATATTTAATGGTTCCGAATCTCGGTGTTCCGTTTTCGGTAAAAACTACTTCAATTTTTGTGCCGTCAGGAAGAGAAATTGTTCCCTGACCTGAAGGATAGCCGTTTTTAAACTGACCGATATACTTTTTACCGTCAGGATATACAAGAGGATCCTTTCCGTTTGGATTTCCGCCTTCAAAAGTACCGATGTATTTTGAACCGTCGGGATATGCCATAGTTCCTTTTCCGTGAGGCTCGACTCCGGAAACTTCCCCCGTATATGTTCTTCCGTCAGGATACTTAATCAGAGCAATGCCCTGTATTTTGCCGTTAACAAAATTTGCTTCAATTTTTGTTCCGTCGGCAAGAGTCAGGATTCCTTTTCCATGAGGAAGTCCGTTTTTAATTTCTCCTTCATATTTGCTGCCGTTTGCAAAAAGAATCGTATTGGCGGAAGATGATTTTATTCCTCCTGATAAAGAAACAATTCCTGTATCATCTGTCGAGCTGTCGGATTTATGGGCTGATTTTTTAGCCTTTCCTGATGCGGCTATTGTATTCAAGTCAGCTGTCTTTTTGCTGTTTGATGATTCTTCATAATTATTTGATGAATCAGTTGAGGCAATTTCTTTTTCAAGAGTTTCTGTGTCTTTCATCTTGAAAGATTTTTTTGAAGTTTTTCCGTTTTTATCTTTAACGGTAAAATCGCCGTTAAGATTGCCGTCTGTAAAGTTTCCTTCAAACTTTGTGCCGTTCTTTGCAGTCAGAACTCCGCGGCCTGTAGGGAGACCTTTTTCATTAAGTTTTCCGGAATATTTTGCTCCTGATGGAAGTATTATTTCGGAATTCGGCAAAGGTTTTCCGTTTTTAAAATTACCTTTAACGATTGTGCCGCTGGCATAAGTATATTCGCCTTTTCCTTCAGGTTTTCCTGACTTGGACAAAGAACCTACATATTTGTCACCATTGGTATAGATAACTTCTATAGGGGATATAGGCTTTCCATTTTTGAAAAAAGCGCGGATTACGGTGCCGTCTGCAAGAAGAAGTTCTCCTTTTCCATTGGGTGCGTTTTTTGATATAGCACCTTTGTAGACGCTTCCGTCCTTGTTGTAGATTTCTCCTCTGCTGATTGATCCGTTTTTGAAAATGCCGGAAATTATATTGCCGTCAGCAGTTTTGAGATATCCCTTTCCTTCAGGTTTTCCGTTTTTGATTTGTCCTGAATAAACTGAACCGTCTTTATATTTAATTAAAGCTTCATCTTCTTCGCCGTTAGCGCCTTTTTTTTCAACAATAAGAGTTCCGTCGGCAAGTTTCTTTGCGTTATTGAAACTAAGTGAATCAAATTGTTTCGATAGGCTTTTGTAATCCTTTGAATTATCGATAATTAGATTCTGCGATGTTGTTTTAGAGTCTTTATCAGAGGCTGTAGATTTTTGTTTTGCAAGAATTGATTCGCCTTTGAATTTTTTATCTGCAGCTTTTGAATCTGCAATCTCTTTTGCTCTTTTAATAGTCGGAGTATGATTTATAAACTTCTGATTGTATTTTCTGCCGTCGGCAAGAGTTATTGTAAAGTCGCCGTCAGGGTAGCCTTCGACGAATTCTCCCTCAAATTTTATACCGTCGGCAAAAGCCATTGTTCCGAATCCGTCTTCCTTTCCATTTACTACGGATCCGCTGTATGTACGGCCGTCGGGATAAAGTATTGTCCCGTTTCCGTTCGGCATGCCGTTCGAGAATGAGCCCATGTATCTTTTGCCGTCAGGATACACTATTGTTCCGTTTCCTTCGGCTATACCGTTTTTAAATTGTCCATTATATTTGCTGCCATCTTTATAGGAAACGGTTCCGAATCCTTCGAGTTTTCCATTTTTAAAATCACCAGTAAAAACTGTTCCGTCCGATGTAGTCAGTTTCCCGTTTCCTTCGGCTGTACCGTTTTTAAATTGTCCGTTATATTTGCTGCCGTCTTTATAGGAAGCGGTTCCGAATCCTTCGAGTTTTCCATTTTTGAAATCACCAGTAAAAACTGTTCTGTCCGATGTAGTCAGTTTCCCGTTTCCTTCAGGAATTCCGTTTTTAAACTGTCCTTCGTATTTGCTTCCGTCTTTATAAGAAGCGGTTCCGAATCCTTCCGGTTTTCCATTTTTAAAATTACCTTCAATTACGGTTCCGTCCGATGTAGTCAGTTTCCCGTTTCCTTCAGGAACTCCGTCTTTAAATTCGCCTTCATATTTGCTTCCATCGGCATATTTTAAAATTCCGTTTCCGTTTGGTTTTCCTTCTTTAAGGTCGCCGCTGTAGGAAGATCCGTCGGGATATGATAAAGTGCCGTCAGGATTCATTTTGGATGATGATTTATCTGCAGATAAATCCGAATTCTTGTCTTCTTTTAGATTTTCGTTTTTTGCTAAGTCGGAATCGGCACTGGTGTTGGATGCTGTCTTTTTTAATGTATCGTCGCTTGTTCTGCACGAATAAAAAGGCAGGCATAGAAACGAGATAATCGCAAAAAAAGCGATTCTTTTCATTATAAACCCCTTTCACATATTTATAATTGTATTTTGAGCAACAGGATTTGACGGTCAAGGCTAATTTCGTAATAACTATGTGAAAAAAACAGTTTTGATTTAAATTTCATCTAACTTTGCGAATGATATTTTGAAATCATTATTTTTTAAACAACTCAGTAATAATGTGTATGGAATTTTTTAGGAACTATCTGATTTATTTTAAGAAAAATTTCGGGTTTAAATGGAATAATCAGGATGAATAATATTTTATTCTTCCTGATTGCTCTTGCGGCGGTTGCATTTATTAGTGTTGACAAAAAAAGCAGTAGTTGAACATTTAGCTGTGGTATTTGGAAAAGGAAATTTAGGTTTTTTTATCGCCTTTGTTTTAATAGGCGGAATTCTCGGAACTGCTCTCGGCAGTCTCTTTGCTTCGCTTGTTCCGGCTTTAGCGATTCTTAAAACTAATCTTGTTCCGAATGCTGCAGTTGATTTGGTTGTGATGAGTGTTTCATTTAACATCAATCCGCTTACTATAGCGGGGATGTGTCTGGGAATATTCTTCTTCATCAAAATTTAATAAGGCTTTAATAAGCCGGTTGCGCCCGCAACTATCCCGCCGAAAGGCGTTTAAATCGGATTCGTTCCGGTTGAAGCATATCTAATGATACTTCAGGGAAATCTGCGGCGTAATATCTATCCGTTCAATCGGAAATATTACTATAATGGGGGAAATCCATTGGCATTACCATCTATGAAATCACTTCTTGAATCAGGTGTTCATTTCGGACATCAGACAAGAAGATGGAACCCGAACATGGGTCAGTTTATCTTTACTGCAAGAAACGGTATTCACATTATCGATTTGCAGAAAACAATGCAGAGACTTAAAATTGCACACAATGCAATGAGAGATGTAGCGGCTAAGGGCGGAAAAGTTCTTTTTGTCGGAACAAAAAAACAGGCTCAGGGAGCTGTTAAAGAATATGCTGAAAAATGCGGTATGTATTATGTAAGCGAAAGATGGCTCGGCGGTCTTTTGACAAACTTTAAAACCGTTTCCCAGTCTGTAAGACGTCTTAAAGACCTTCAGAAAATGAAAGAAAAAGACGAGTGGGATGCAGTAACAAAGAAAGAAATCCAGGATCTTACTAAAGAACTCGGAAAGAAAGAAAAAGTTCTTTCGGGTATCGCTGATATGACATCTCTTCCTGACGCGATATTTGTTATCGACCCTAAAAAAGAAGCTATTGCTGTAAACGAAGCTCATATACTAAATATTCCTATTTTTGCCGTTGTTGATACAAACTGCGACCCTAACGAAGTTGATTATCCTATCCCGGGTAATGATGACGCAATAAGAGCAATTGCGCTATTCCTTGAAGTAATGGCTGATGCTATTGAAGAGGCACGTTCAGGCGTTGTCAGCGATGATGAAGCATTTCCTGAAGAAGAACTTTCTATGGATGAGGCAACCGGTCTTCCAAAGAAAAATTACGATGAATACGCTGACGATGAAGAAGTTCAGAAGTGGTAAGAGAGGAATAAATGGCTGATATTACATCACAGATGATAAAAGATCTCAGAGACAAGACACAGGCCGGAATGCTTGAGTGTAAAAAAGCACTTGAAGAAAGCAACGGCGACATGGAACTTGCAACTGAGAATCTCAGAAAGAAAGGACTTGCCGCTGCAGGCAAAAGAGCCGGAAGAAGCGCTAAGGAAGGTCTTGTAGTTACTAGAGCAAAGGATAATGACAGATATGCAATTATGCTTGAACTTAACTGCGAAACCGACTTTGTAGCAAAAAATGATGATTTCAAGAAACTTGCTTTTGAAATGATGGATATTGCGGAAGCTGCCGGAGTAGACTGCCAGAGCGCAGAAAAACTTCCTTCTTCTGCAGAAGATAAAATCAAAAATGCGATTTCTACAACAGGCGAAAACATGACTGTAGGAAAAATCGCTCAGTTTGCAGTTCCTGCAAATTCATTCGGAGCTGTTTCATCATACATCCACAGCAACAATAAACTAGGCGTACTTGTGGAACTTGCATGCGAGACTGCTAACGGACAGAAGCCCGAGCTTTCTGCCCTAGGAAAAGAGCTTGCTATGCAGGTAGCTGCTGCAATGCCTCTTTATCTTGATTCTTCAGAAGTTCCTGCTGAAGTTGTTGCAAAAGAAAAAGAAATTTATCTCGAGCAGATGAAAGATTCCGGAAAACCTGCAAATGTTCTTGAGAAAATCGTTGAAGGAAAAGTAAAAAAATATTTCAGCGAAGTTTGCCTGGTTGATCAGGTTTTCATAAAAGACAACGCGAAATCTGTAACCGATCTTGTTAAAGAGTATTCTACAAAAATCGGTGAAAAAATTACAGTTAAGCGTTTTGCGAGAATTCAGATAGGCGCATAACATGCCATCAAGTAATCGTTATAAACGCATAATGATAAAAATAAGCGGGGAAGCTCTTGCCGGTTCTGCAAAGACCGGCATAGATTCCTCTATAGTCAAAAAACTGGCTGATGAAATTAAAACTGTTTCACAGGCCGGTTTTGAAATTGCACTTGTAATCGGCGGCGGAAATATTTTCCGGGGCGGAACCGGAGAAGCGCTCGGAGTTGAGCGAACAACCGGTGACCATATGGGAATGTTAGCTACGGTTATTAATGCGCTTGCTATGCATTCAGCACTTTCCAATTCGGGAGTTGACTCCTGCGTAATGACTTCAATTGAAATGAACAGCATTGCAGAACCTTATACTATAAGGAATGCAAAACGCAGCTTAGCCGAAAAGAAAGTTGTTCTTATGGCGGCTGGTACAGGGAATCCTTTTTTTACCACTGATACTGCGGCATGTCTGCGTGCGGCGGAAATTAAGGCTGATCTAGTAATCAAGGCAACCAAAGTCAGCGGTGTTTATGATAAAGATCCGGAAAAGCATTCTGATGCCGTAAAATTTGATCAGATTTCATTTATGGATGTTCTGCATAAACAGCTGAAGGTCATGGATCTTACGGCTATATCTTTATGTATGGAAAATAACCTTCCGATTATGGTATTCAATCTTTTTGAAGATAATTCCATAATGAGGGCGCTGAAAGGCGAAAATGTGGGAACAATCATTCAATAAGCGGAGGCTTTATGGTCGGTACTATCATCAAGGATCTTGAGGGCAGAATGGAAAAGAGCTTAAAAGCTCTTGAGAAAGAATACATAACGATCAGAACAGGAAGAGCCAATCCGGCGATTCTTGACAATGTTTATGTTGAAGTTTACGGACAGCAGATGCCGATAAATCAGGTTGCTACAGTTTCATGTCCTGAGCCGAGACTTATAGTCATTCAGCCATGGGATAAGTCAAATCTTCAATCTATTGAAAAAGGTATTCTTAAAGCTGATCTTTCAATAAATCCGGCGAATGACGGAAATCTTATCAGACTTCAGATTCCTGAACTGACTGAAGAAAGAAGAAAAGAACTGGTAAAAACTGTAAAATCAAAATGTGAAGATTCAAAAGTCGCAATCAGAAATATCCGCCGCGACGGAAATGATGCCGTTAAAGCGAAAGAAAAGAATAAGGAAATTTCTGAAGATGAATCCAAAGCAGAACAGGATTCCATCCAGAAGCTTACTGATAAATATATTGAAAAGCTTCAGAAGCTTGCAGAAAACAAAGAAAAAGAAATAATGAGCATTTAATGAATAATGATTTATCCGCATTAAATATGAAAAATATTCCGGCGCATATTGCTGTCATAATGGACGGAAACGGGCGCTGGGCAAAAAAACGCGGACTCGACAGGAGCGCCGGGCATAAAGCCGGCGCTGATGTTATAGAAGCATTAATGGATGCAGCATTCTCTTTAAAAATTAAATGTGTTTCTCTTTATGCTTTTTCGACAGAAAACTGGTCACGTCCTTCATCCGAAATATCTTCACTCTGGAAACTATTTGAGTATTATTTTGATGTAAAAATGCCTTTGATGAATCAGAAGGGTATAAAAATTGTTCATTCGGGAGTTTATGACAGACTTCCCAAATCAATGGTCGAAAAAATAAAAAATGCTGAAATGAAAACTGCGAAAAATAAAAACATTACTCTCAATTTTTGTCTGAATTACGGTTCTCGCAGAGAGATTGTTGATGCTGCAAACCGCGCATTATTTAAAACAGGTAAAAACGTGCTTACCGAAAAAATGATTACTGATAATCTCTATGCTCCCAATCTGCCTCAGGTTGATCTTATGATAAGAACTTCCGGAGAAATGCGTATCAGCAATTTTCTGTTATGGCAGGCGGCTTACGCGGAACTCGTTTTCACAAAAACTCTTTGGCCGGATTTCCGTCCGAAGCATCTCTATAAGGCTATTTTGGAATATCAAAAAAGAAACAGAAGGTTCGGTGGAATATGACACTTATTAACGAAACTTTTACAAGAATTCTGAGCGCGCTCATACTTCTTCCGGTATATTTATTCTGCATTTTCAGCGAGTATTTTTTCAACATACCTCTTTTGCTGATAACAATCGTTATATCTCTCTCAGCATTATATGAATTTTATCAGATTGCATCCTTAAAAGATAAAACAAAACCTTTTATTGTCATCGGAACAATCTCTGCTGTGACTATATCTGTTTTTTTCTATCTTCATTCTTTTGCTAATGTATATGCATTCGGTAAATTGTTCAGTACTTTTGATGCCAGATTTATTTTAGCAGTCGCTTTTCTGACTGTTCTCTTAATCGCGGTAGTGCAGATTTTTTCCCGTCCGCTTGAAGGGGCTATAGGATCTGTTTCTACGACTGTTTTCGGTATAGTTTTTATTGCGATGTCTTTTTCGTATATGATTTTAATGAAGGCTCTACCGGACGGGGTATTTTATATATTCGCACTTCATGCAGTCGTGATGCTGAATGATTCCGCTGCTTATTTCGGTGGAGTTCTTTTAGGTCGTCATAAGGCTAATATTCCTGCTTCGCCGAATAAATCAATAGAAGGCTATTTCTCAGGAATTTTAGTTAGTATTATTGCAATGATCATTCTCAATGAAGTCTATATTACATTCTGGGATAAAAAACTATTCAGCATAGTTGAAGCCGGATTTGTCGGATTATTTCTGGCTGTTGCAGGCAACATCGGAGATTTAATTGAGTCTGCCGTGAAGCGTGACGGCGGAGTTAAAGATTCCGGACGTATTATTCCGGGTCACGGCGGGATGTGGGATGTTTTTGATGCATTGATTATTTCTCTTCCCTTGTTTTATTTTTATCTCAAGATAAAGGGAGTTTAATTGAAAACCGTCAGCATACTCGGTTCAACAGGATCAATCGGTTCTTCGGCTTTACGGGTTATTGATTCTTTTCCTGATAAATTCAAAGTAAAGGCTTTGAGCTGTTCTTCAAATATTAAAACACTTGAAGAACAGATTCGGAAATATTCACCTGAATTTGCATCACTCGGTTCAGTCGACTTAGAAGTTTTTGATTCTATTAAAAAAAAATATCCGCGTACTGTTTTCTTTTCCGGTGAATCCGCATTATCCGATATTGCATCCGAAGGTGCGGACATTCTTCTGACATCAGTTGTCGGATATTCCGGTGTTATACCTACATTGAAGGCTATTCCGAAAACTAAGCGAATCGCTCTTGCAAACAAGGAAACGCTTGTTGCTGCCGGTGATATTGTGATGAATGAAGCCGCAAAGCATAAAACTGAAATTATTCCTGTAGACAGCGAACACAGCGCTATTTTTTCACTTCTGTCTGAAGTTAATAAAAATGATCTAAAACGTGTTATTATAACCGCATCAGGCGGAAGTCTTCGTGATAAAACTGCCGAAGAACTTTTTTCAATTACACCTGAAGAAGCGCTTCGTCATCCGACCTGGAAGATGGGTTCAAAAATAACTATTGATTCTGCAACTTTAATGAACAAGGGCTTTGAGGTAATAGAAGCTCATCATCTTTTTGATCTGCCGTATGATAAAATTGATGTCGTAGTTCATCCGGAAAGTGTAATTCATTCGATGATAGAAACAAATGACGGTTCGGTTTTCGCTCATATGGGAATCGCGGACATGGCGCTTCCGATTATGAATGCCTTTTCCCATCCCGCGAAGCTTAACAATCCGTTTAAATTTCTCGATTTTTCAAAACTAAAAAGTCTTTCTTTCCGTGAATATGATGAATCGCGTTTTCCGGCGCTGAAGATTTGCTATGAGGCCGGAAAAAGAGGCGGAAATATTCCATGTGCGCTGAATGCTGCAAATGAAATTGCAGTTGATTCATTTTTGAAGAAAAAAATCCGCTTTACGGATATTTCTACTATCGTAAAAAAAATTTCTGATGAGGCTGATTTTATCAAGTCTCCCGAAATAGACGAGCTTATCGAAACTGATAGGCTTTCCCGCATAAATGCGGAAAAATATATAAGAGGTTTATGCTGATGTTTCAAAATTTAGGTAATATTCTGGGCTATGTTGTTCCAGCTCTGATTCTTTTAGGATGCTGTGTTTTTGTTCATGAACTCGGTCATCTGCTTGGCGGAAGACTTGTTGGAATCCGTGCTAAAGTTTTTTCAATTGGTTTCGGAAGAGCGATTATTAAGAAAAAAATCGGAGATACTGTATATCAGATTGCAGTAATTCCTTTCGGCGGATATTGCGCTTTTGAAGGCGAAGATGCTTCAAAAGAAAGAAAAGGCGAGAAGGATGAATTTTTCTCAGCTTCTCCATGGAGAAGACTCGTTGCGGTTATAATGGGACCTTTGTTTAATTTAATATTCGGAATACTTCTCTTCTTTGTCATGAATATGAGCGGTTATCTGACAGAAACAAACCGTATCATTATTCCGCAGTTCTATAAAGATGCAGGAATTTCCGTTCCGGCTGTTAAGGCTGGTCTTGTCGACGGAGACAGAATCGTTGCAATTGACGGAAAGGAAATCACTTCATTTAATGATATCATGATGAACATATCACTCGATGACGGCAAAGAGGTCGCTCTTACTGTTGATAGAAACGGTGAAAAAAAAGAGATTAAAGTTACTCCTGAAAAAGCCGCATCCCAGAGTTTTTATACTATAGGTGTTATGCCATGGGGTGAAAGAATTCTCGTAAACGAAGTTATTGACAAAGAGCCGGCGTCAAGTGCCGGTCTCAAAAAAATGGATGAAATCAAATCTGCTGACGGTAAGCCTGTAAAAGATGAA
>DAOMHE010000085.1:0-8439 GCA_035430785.1 Spirochaetota bacterium
TGGGAATAAGACCACTTGGAGACAGAGTACTCATTGAGACTCTTGAAGAGGACGTAGTAAAAAAAGGTTCTTTATTCATTCCTGATACTGCTAAGGAAAAGCCTCAGCAGGGAAAAGTCATCGCAGTAGGAAACGGCAAATACGAGGACGGAAAACTTGTTACTGTTGACGTTAAAGCCGGAGACAAAGTTCTCTACGGAAAATATGCCGGAACAGAAGTTAAATTTGACGGAAAGGATTACCTTATTGTCCGTGAAAGCGATATCCTCGCTGTATTATCGTAATTTAAGAGGTAGAAAATGGGTGCAAAGATATTAAAATTTAATGAAGAAGCCAGACAGGCTATTCTTAAGGGAGTTGATCAGCTTGCAGAAGCAGTTCAGACTACCCTCGGACCTCGCGGAAGAAATGTCGTTATCGACAAAAAATACGGTTCGCCTACAATTACAAAAGACGGTGTTACAGTAGCTAAAGAAATTGAGCTCGAAGATCCGTTTGAAAACATGGGCGCACAGATGGTTAAAGAAGTTGCAACAAAAACAAATGATGTAGCCGGAGACGGAACTACAACTGCGACTGTTCTTGCAGCTGCGATTTACAAAGAGTGCCTTAAAAACGTTACAGCCGGCGCTAACCCTACTGCCCTTAAACGCGGTCTTGACAAAGCGGTTGAAGCTGCCGTAAAAAGCATAAAAGAATCATCACGCGCCATCAAAGACAAAAAAGAAGTAGCTCAGGTAGCTGCTATTTCTGCAAACAATGATATGGAAATCGGAGAGCTTATTTCCGAAGCAATGGAAAAAGTCGGAAAAGACGGCGTTATCACTGTTGAAGAAGCTAAATCTATAGAAACTCACCTTGAAGTTGTTGAAGGAATGCAGTTCGACAGAGGATACATTTCTCCTTACATGGCAACAGATGCAGAAAACATGACAGCAACTCTTGAAGATGCTTACATTCTTCTTTATGACAAAAAAATCAGTTCTATGAAAGATCTTCTTCCTGTTCTTGAACAGGTTGCTCAGGCAAGAAAACCTCTTCTTATAATTGCAGAAGATGTTGAAGGCGAAGCTCTTGCAACTGTAGTTGTTAACAACCTCAGAAAAACAATCAGCTGTGTAGCAGTAAAAGCTCCTGGTTTCGGCGACAGAAGAAAAGCTATGATGGAAGATATCGCTATTCTTACAGGCGGACAGGTCATCAGCGAAGAAGTCGGAAGAAAGCTTGAAAGCGCAACTATGGAAGATCTCGGACAGGCTAAAAAAGTTATCATCGAAAAAGAAAACACAACTGTCATCGAAGGTAAAGGCGATTCAAAACACGTTCAGGAAAGAATCAAACAGATCAAAAAACAGATCGAAACTTCTACTTCAGACTACGACAAAGAAAAACTCAACGAAAGACTTGCTAAACTTGCAGGCGGAGTTGCAGTTATCAATGTCGGAGCTGCTACAGAAGTTGAACTTAAAGAAAAGAAAGCACGCGTTGAAGACGCTCTTTCTGCAACCCGTTCAGCGGTTGAAGAAGGAATTGTTCCGGGCGGCGGACTTACTCTTCTCAGCACTTTCAAAGCAATCACTGATGCTTCTGCAAAACTTGAAGGCGACGAAAAAATCGGAGCTCTCATTATTGCAAAAGCTGTTGAAGCTCCAATGCGCAGAATCGCGACTAACGCGGGCCTTGAAGGCTCTGTAATCGTTGAAAAAGCAAAAACAGAAAAACCGGGCGTAGGTTTCAATGCTGCAAGTCTTGTTTGGGAAAACATGATCGACGCTGGAATTATCGACCCTGCTAAAGTAGTAAGAACTGCACTTCAGAATGCAGCATCCGTAGCAGGAATGCTTTCTACAACTGAAGTTCTCATTACTGAAAAACCTGAAGAAAACAAAGCCCCAGCAATGCCTGCAGGCGGCGGAATGGGAGGCATGGGCGGAATGTACTAATACACCGCTTAGCCGTAAAAAAAGCCGGGTTAGCCCGGCTTTTTTATTTTTAGAATTTCAAATTATTCTTCATTAAGCTGCAAAATTTTAATAAGTATTCATACGGCTGCAGAAAGATTCCACCACAATTTAAATTCCTTCAGAGCATTGGCAGCTTCCTCATCAGGACATTTTAAAAGAATAATCCTATAAGCATCATCAAACTCAAACTCATTAAAATCAAAGGAGTTAAGCTTAAGAACATAGGATAAAGCTTCCGCATCCTCAGCTTCATTTATCATGTCACGCAGTATTCGGTCTTTCATAGCCCGCATTATAAATTTTTCAGCCGAATCAATACTCATCAGATGACCTCCCCCTCAAAAGCGGTATAATGATACTTTCTCCGGAAATAACAATTTCTGATTCATTGCATTTATCCGAACATGAAGAACAAGATGATGAACAAACGGAACCGCCGATACGTACAAATCCCTCATTTTGAAGCCGCTTAACCAATTCAATTACAACAAGAATCGGCACTTCTGTTGCCTCAGCGATATTTAATACTGAAACGGTTCTTTTTGTACTCAGATATTCTTTAATCACCAAATAATTATTTTTCATAACAGTATTCAATAGAAGCTACATCCAATTGTCAAGTTTGAGCTTTACTATTATCCTTGCGAAAGTGATATTTTACATTTTCGTAATCACAATCGCTTTTTCAGATAGTGCCGAAAACAATGTCTTATCGGCTAAAATAAGCTTGAAAAACTGAATTTTTTTTATTATTTTGCTTATAGAAATTGAGAAAGTTCCGATAATCTGCTTAGAAGACATAATATGTCTAAAAAGGGGGACTGAAATGCCTGTAACAATGGGCGGTATAGCATCCGGAATTCAGACCGATGATATAATTGACAAATTACTCAACGTCGAATCGGCTCCTATAAAAAAGCTCCAGATCGAAAAACAGGAATATTTAGAAAAACAGGAAGCCCTCAAACAAATGGGCTCAATCCTGAAGGAACTTCACGCGTCTGCAAAGGATCTTTACGGATTTAGAGCTTCTTATGATGACAAGAAGGCAATTTCCTCCAATCCGTCAATACTTGAAGCTATTGCATTAAAACAGGCAGACAAGGGAACGAAGCATATTGTCGTAGAACGTCTTGCCGGTTTTCACAAAATAATTTCTGATAATATTGAAAAAAATGAAAAACTTCCGGCTGCTGATTTTACGATAGAAGTCAACGGCATTAAAGAAAATATCCGTTTCCGAGGCGGAACAATAGAAAACCTACGCGACAGAATCGATGAATCGATGAATAAATATATGACATCAATGGTAATGAATACCACCGGCTCAAAATATGTTCTCTCGCTTGAATCAAAGACTTCAGGCGAAAAAGGCGAAATTCTAATTTCAGGTGCAAAAGACCTTTTCAAAAAAATCGGACTTGTATCCGGTCAGCGCGACGCAGACAGCGAAAAAACCGTTATCGCGTTTGATAACAAGAACTTCTATCAATACGGCGGGAAACTTGCTGATAAAGAAGACGGAACATTGAATATTTCTCCTGACGGAAAATCCGCAGAAATGAAGGGATTGCTCTGGCGTGAATTTGCGCTTCCGGTCGAAAAGGAACTCAAAAAAGACACAGCACTAAATTTTAATTTCGAATACAAAGCTCCGGATACTCCTGAAAAAGAAGATGAAACTCTTCCTTATAAAATTGAATTCGGTCCCACTGAGAAAATAGTAATCAAGGGAATAGAACTTAACAGTTACAATATTTCACGTGAACGTGAAATCGAAAAAAAACCTCAGAAGAAGGATTTTAAGGACGATGTATCAGGTGTCGGTATCGTCTGGGATGAAAACGGCGAAAGAAAAGAAAAGCTGTTTACAGTCCAGAAGGATTCAAAAGGACTTCAGGAAATCCCTATAGGCAGCGAGCTTGAAGGGAAAAAGATAAGTAAAATTATATTTTACTGTAATGACGGATCCAGTATTTTTTCAAATACAGTTATTGTTACACCATTAAAAGGCAAGGATTTACTTGAACCTAAGAATGTAATTTCTAAAGCCGAAAACTCAAAAATGAAAATTGACGGAGTTTCGGTTGAAAGAGACAGAAATGAAGGAATCGTTGATTTGATAAAAGGCATCACCCTGAATTTAAAATCAGCACGTCCTGACGAAACCGTTATTTTAAATATCGATAACGACATAGATAAGAGCATCGAAAAAATAAAGAAGTTTGTTGATAATTACAACAGATACGTTGATATGAACAGTGCTTTGACTAAGACGGCTACAATTACAAAAGCCGGCGAATACAACAAGATGAAAAGAGAAGCCGGTATTTTCTCTTCTGATATGACTTTTGTTTCGCTTTTAAACCAGCTGAAGACTGCCCTATCTAACGCATATCTTTCTAAGGTTGAAAAGCCTATACGTGTTCTTCCCGAAACAGGAGTTCACACCGGAGAAATTAAATCATCCTGGGAATCCATAAAACAGGGTAAACTTCAGATTAATGAACCGAAACTCAGAGAAGTGATAATATCGAACCCTGAAGGTATTCGTAATTTCTTCGGTACAGACAACGATGGTGACAACAGAACTGACGGCGGTCTTGCTTTCGCTATAGAAAGAGTTCTTGATCCGTATGTTACTCCTGTTGAAAAACAGAATATCATTCAGACAAAAATCGCATACGAAAAAGAATCCGCCAAAGGCGCCGACGAAAGAATAGAAAGACTTCAAATGCACCTTAAAGCTTATGAAGAAAAGCTAAGAAAGAAATTTGCAACAATGGAAAAATCTGTTTCAGGCGCCAAATCACAGAGAGACTGGATGAATCAGCAGTCCGGCTCTTCGGACAAATAATAACTAACAGGTTTATGCCTGAAGATTGGAGTTTATGGAAATTTTAATTAATGGCAACAGTGTCGACTTTAAACTGGATAATGAAAAGAAATTTTCAGAACTCTGTGATTCTATTGAAAAATGGGCTTCATCAAGAGGTCTGATTATGTGTTCTGCTTCCGCAGACGGAAAACCTTACGATGCTGATTCCGATTTGAATCTTGATTCGGTAAATAAAGCTGATTTTACTATTCAATCCAAATCTGATTTAATAGTTGATACTCTTAATGAGGCGTCGTTTTACTGTGATAAAATATTGTCTTCTCTTAATACAAAAGAAAAATATTCTGCTGAACAACTGTCAAATATAGCGGATGGCTCAGCATGGCTTGCCGATGTTTTAAGCCGCATATTGAATCTGCTCGAAATGGATCCGGCAACAGTCATTTATAATTCGAAATCCGCAAAGGATTATGTCGAAAAACTAAAAGTTCTTTCCCTTTCACTTAAAGAGATAAATGCTTCCGATACCATTAAACAGGAAATAAATGTTTTTACTGAAATTAAAAATCTTATGCGATACCTGATGTCAAGCGACAACATGCGCAAAGTGATTATAAAGAGCATCGATTCGCCTGAAACAATCATCGGATTTTTAACTGAACTCCGCAAAGAGGCAAAATCAAAAATTGATTCTCTTGAAGAAATTTCTTCTCAGTTTCAATCCGGAAAAGATTCAACGGCTTCAGTTCTTCTTCAGGAATTTGTGGATTTTCTTTTCAGATTCTCAAGGCTTTCATGCCAGATTCCGCCCGTGTTCGGAATAAAACCTGAAGAGATTGAACATAATGGAAAAAATCTCGCGGTAATCAATGAAGAGATCAATACTGTTCTTAATGAAATTATCAGCGTAATGGAAAACAATGATATCATTTCACTTTCAGACATTCTTGAATACGAATTAAAAGTTCAAATGGAATCAGTTCCGGCGATGCTGGAAATTCTATCTGAAAAACTCAACTCAAAATAACGGGTAAGTCATGGCAATCAGCAAAGAAGATAAATCACGATTCAATGAAGCGTCAAAAGATGATAAGGCGAATCTGATAAAATATGAGAAGCTCATAAAAGAGATTTCTGACAAGAAAAAAAAGCATCCTTCAATTGCAGCATACTATTCGCTGGAACTTGCGGATACTTATCTGAAAATGATTCCGATCTATCTTCATATAAGCGATCTTTCAAATGATATCATGGGAATAAAAGATTCAGCATCACAGGAAAAAGCGCGTAAAGCTTATTCGAACTTGTTAATCATGCTTGAAGAAGTTGTCGGCAGTGATTTTGACAGACCTCTTTCAGAGAACAAAGATCATCTCATGAAAATTGAAAAATTCAATATCCGTCAAACTCTTGAGCTGATGAAAAAGATGATATTTGTGTACGATACCCTCGTAGATAATTTTGGAAGTGACTCTAAGCATAAATGGCATTTTGTCGACAATCATGCGAAAATTGCAAATCTCATCAAAAATTTCATTAATTTCGCAACTATTGAACAGTTCAGAAATTTCCGTTCTGAATTTTACCGGGACAGGGAGGATCTTCTGAACCTGTGCAAGAGAACTCTTGAAGAGGCCGCTAAAAACGTCAGGAACAAGTATGAACTGTCCACTCAGGCTCCAGAAGATATTAAAAAAGCAATCTGGCTTCTTTCTTCTTTACGCCAGATCAACGTTATTTACGGTGAAAGTGAAGAAGCAGAAAAGAATAAAACTGTAATCGACGCTCTTCGTCAGCGTTTTGAGCAGGAAGAAAAGAAAAAAGAAGAAGCTAAGAAAAAAAGATAACAATTAAAAGAGATAAATTTGTCAAAAATAATATTAAACAAAGGAAGAGAGAAATCTGTTATTGCAGGCAATAAATGGATTTTCTCGGGCGCAGTAAAAGAATCTGATGCCAAAGACGGAGAAATAGCTGAGATAATAACCTCCTCCGGCGATTTTCTGGGTTCTGCTTATTACAATTCAAAAACACAGATCGCAGCAAGAGTCATGTGTCTTGGTGAAAAATTTACCGACTCAGTACTATTGAAAAACATTCAATCTGCTGTCCAACGCAGAAAAATTGCGCGCGTTCATGATGATACAGATGCTTTCCGTTTGATATTTTCAGAAGCCGACAATATCCCGGGATTCATTGCAGATTCTTTTGCATCTCATCTATCGATACAATCATTGACACTTGGCGCAGACCTGCTTAAAGATAAAATAATTTCGATTTTAGTCGACGAATTAAAACCAAAATCGGTATACGAAAAAAGTGACCATGCCGGAAGAAAACTTGAAGGCATACATGCACATACAGGACAGCTTTACGGAGAAACTCCGGACGAAGTTATAATCACTGAACATGGAGTAAAATATCCTGTTGATATCAAGACAGGTCAGAAAACCGGATACTTTATTGACCAGAGAGAAAACAGAAAACTCATAAAAAATATATCCTCAGGAAGAACTGTCCTTAATCTCTTCAGTTATACAGGCGGTTTTTCATTTGCCGCAATCGCAGGCGGAGCAGAGAAAGCGGTATCAGTTGATATTTCGGCCGATGCTCTTGAAATAGCAGACAAAACAGCTGTTTTAAACGGATTCAAAGAAAAGCATGATACAATAAAAGCAGACATCTTCGATCTGATCAGATCAAGAGACTTCAACGAAGATATTATAATAATTGATCCTCCTGCATTTGTAAAAAGCAAAGGCGCGATTGACAAGGGCTGCAGGGGATATAAAGACGTTAACATGAATGTATTTAAGCGTTGTGCGGCAAACCGCATTGTGCTTACCTGTTCATGCTCGCGCTTTGTCGACATGGATCTTTTTCAAAAAATCATTTTCGGAGCTGCGCTTGACGCAAAAAGAAACGCATACATCATTGGGAAGTATTCCCATCCGGCAGATCATCCGGTGAATATTTATCATCCTGAAACTGAATATCTAAAAGCAATACTTCTTATTATAGAATGATAATTTAAAGAAGGTCAACGGGATCAAGATCAATATCAATTTTGGTTCCGCTTATTGTTTTTACGCATTTTGCAACAGAAACAAGTTCTTTCCTCTGTTTTGATTTAAGAATAAAATGATATCTGTAATTTTTGCCGAGTTTTTCTATCGGCGCCGAAGCGGGTCCCAATATATCAACCGACTCAGAAATGTTCTGCTTCAAAAAGTTGTCTAGTTCAATTGATTTTTCAATCACTTTGTCTTCTTCTTCACCTTTGACTATTAATCTAAGTAAAAATGAAAATGGCGGATAAGAAAGCGATTTTCTTATTGATAACTCCCGTTCAATAAATGACACATAATCATGATTTTTCAAATATTTAAATAATGGATTCGAAACATCCTTGGTCTGAATAATTACCTTCCCCTGATCCCCTCTTCTCCCGCATCTGCCGGCTAACTGAGTTAAAAGTGAAAATATTCTTTCAGAGGAACGGAAGTCCGGAACTCCCAAACCTATATCCGCATTAATAACCGCCGATAGAGCAAGTTTAGGAAAATCGAAACCTTTTGAAATCATCTGCGTTCCAAGAAGAATATCAATTTCCGAGGCTTTCATTTTTTCAATCAT
>DAOMHE010000085.1:8539-9718 GCA_035430785.1 Spirochaetota bacterium
CCTCTTCTGTTCAGAAGAAGAACTGACTGCATTTTGCGTTTAGCTGTTTCATAAACTGCATTTTTTAAAGCATTTGAAAGTATACCCTTCTCAGGATAATCGACAATATCAATAACAGGAAGATCAACATTTGAATACCTTTCAGTAAGGACGTGCATTTTCATAGTTCCGCATTTCGCTGCGTAGTAACTTTCAGCAGAAGGAGTCGCACTTCCAAGCACTGTTTTCCCATTTACGGATTTCATTCTATGAATTGCTATCCGTTTGGCATTATATCTTGGTACGGAATGCTCCTTATAGGAAGCGTCATGCTCCTCATCGATTATAATCATAGATAAATACGGGGACTGCATGAATACTGCGGATCTTGTTCCTACTGCAATTTTAGTACTTCCTTTGTAAAAAGAAAGCCAGCTTTTCATTTTCTGTTTCGGAGTAAGGGCACTGTGATATAAAACAGCCTTATCACCGAATACCGCTTTAATCCTTGAGAAAATCTGCCACGATAAAGATATTTCCGGAAGCAGTATAATAACGCTTTTTCCTTTTGATATTTCATTTTCCGCAAGTTTAAGATAGAGCTCGGTTTTTCCGCTTCCGGTAATTCCATGAATAAGATGTGTCCCTGATTCGTCCTTAATTGCTTCATAAACTGCATTCTGTGAATTTGATAACTCTATATTGAAATTTTCTGCATCAGTATAATCAGCATCTTCACCTGACGATTTAGTCGAAGGAAGAATAACATCAAAAGCTTCACCTTTTGAGCACGAATAATTATCCGAAATAAATGACGCAAGAGATAAAACTGAATCATCAAAAACCGGTTCCGTATCAAGTGAATTCTTTATATATTTAACTTCAAAAGATGAATCCTGAATATCATTTTTAACGCCGACTACAAAACCTGTAACAGTTCTACCTGATGCTCCGAGTGGCACAACAACCCGGAAACCCTTGCCGAGCTTCATATCTTCAGGAATTCTATATGTAAAAATATTATCCGAAGGAATGGGAAGAATTACGTCTGCATATTTCATTAGTCGGTTTCTTTCATTGTATCAAGCATTGTTTTAAGGGTTGTCCACGCTTCCTTCTTTAACGAAGGGTTTTTAGCCATAATCAAAGGATGAGAAATACTAAACCAGCTTATGTCACGGTTTTCCATAGCTAGTTTTT
>DAOMHE010000086.1:0-9634 GCA_035430785.1 Spirochaetota bacterium
TTTATGTATGGGCGAAAAATTGCGCAAACGCGAATTCGTCTGAAGTTTCACTTGCTCCGAAACCTCTTTCTGCAGTCCTTGCAGATTAATATTGATTTATCAAGCAGAGAGCCTCTCAGCTCTCTGCGTTTCTACAAACTCAATCAACTTCAATATCATGCCTTTTCTTTTCATGTTTGACATTTTATCCTGCAATGAAAGAATTGAATAAAGGATCTGAACATGAAATTATTACCTATACTTTTTCTAGTTGTTTTTTCATCACTTTTTTCACAAAGCGAAAATATAACTGTATCGTTATTATATTTTTCAGATATGGAAAAAACTTCACAAAACTCTTCAGACAAGAATTACATAGGCAAGGCGCTAACGGAATTATCTTATACCGAACTTTTCCGCATAAAAGGAATATCTCTCATTGAAAGAAATTCCCTCGAGAAACTGCTGAATGAAACAGAACTTTCTATGACGGGAATTGTCGATGATACAACTGCACCTAAAATCGGAAAGATGCTGGGAGCAAAAACAATTATTGACGGCACTTATCTCGTATCAGGAAGCAAATGTATTGTAACTTATAAAATAATCGATACAGAAAAAGGCATAATTTTAAAAGCCGGTACTGTTTCGGGAACAACCGATAATATAGGAGATCTTGTTAAAAACTTTACTCTTTCTGCAGCTGCTTCCCTAAAAGAGATTTATCCTTCAATTGATATAACACAAATGAAATCATCAAGCACCGCTAAAATATCAATTAGTTCAGCAAAAATTTTCGGCAATGCACTTGATATGAAAGACCGCGGAAAACATTCTGAAGCTGCGGAGCTTTTCAAAAAACTTCTTGAAAGCAATCCCGATTATAAAGTCTTCAAAACAGCACTTATAGATCTGGAAAAACGCGTATCCGATTATGATAAAGCAAGAGAAGAAGCTATAAAAAAAGATGCAGAACAGCCGATGACCTGGAATAATTTCATGAAGCTGACAACGACTTATGTTTCTTCAATGAAATTCACAATGCTTTATGAAATTTCCATAAAATACAGAAACAATCCGCCGCAAATTCCTGAAGGCTATATAATGGAAAGTTCCGAGCTTATCAATTACTACATAATTGCAGCACTAAACGGACTCAATAAATATTCTGAAGTGATTCACGAGGGCGAGGCTTTTCTCCAAAATTATCCTTCTTCGGTATATTACACAGCAGTCAAAACATACGTCAGACTTTCATCTGAAAACTTAAAAGAACGCGAAAAAAATAAAACCACTATTTCCGATTCACTGAAAGCCATTGAAGGAAAATTTTCTTCTCAGGGGGAATCCGCTCAAAATTATTACAAAGGTATTGAACTCTATTCAAAGAAATTTTACAAAGAAGCATACGAAACATTTAGAAAAGTTAATCTTAAGGAATCAGCTTCAATAGGTACGACAGGCGACAATATTCTATTTTATATTTTCCAATGTCACGCACTGATTCCTGATAAAAAAGGCGCTGAAAAAGCCCTGAAAACAATGGAAATACTTTACCCTGATTCTGAATATATCTCAGGAATGAAAACACAAATAGATTTTATAGGAGAATAAAACAATTATTACTTATAAAATACATTTCTAAACAAGTTTTATAAACTTCCCGGCAATTGTTTTCAGCATTTCAGCTTCAGGTTTAACACCGCCGAAGCGTACACTGTCGAGATATTCTTTTTCAGATTTTATATCTGCTCCCGAATTATTGAAATCACTGAGAAATTTATAAAGAATTTTCAATGCCTCCTGAGTGTCGGCTTTTCCGTTTGATACCTTTTTCAGATCGTCAACAAGCGTGAAACAATCACTCTTAACAGATGATATTTCCAATTCCTTGTCATTAATATTATTGACTAAATCAGATCTGACAATTTTTTTATTTCTTAAATATATCAGTCCGACTGAAACAATAATTAACAGTGCAATAAAGACAAATATAATTATTCTCGGATCAGATTTAACGGCTTCAACGGATTTCTCTTCGTCCGGTGACTCTGTTTTTGATTCGGCAATATCATAATCAGGAAGCGAATATTCCAGTTTAACATATCCTGACACTTTTGGATCATAAACAGACATGTGTATTTTCACATTATCAAGACGTCCTTTTTTTAATGGAATAATAGTTACATTATATTTTTTAATTCCAAAAAAAACTGAATCTTTCAAATCTATCTGAGGCTCATCACCTTTTATAACAATCTGATAATTGTCATTTTTTTCCGAAACCGGATCTTTTATAGTAAAAAAATTACCCGAACCCTTCAGCTGAAGAGTAAGGGGAATTTCAGAGTGAACTCTTGATTCAGTTTTCCCCACTTCTCCTGTAAGAGAAAAAGATCCGACAACAGCTGCAAAATCATCAGGTGCGTTTCCAGGCAAAGGCATTACTTTTATTTTTTTCATTGGAAACTTTAGTTCACGTTTTAGAAAAGACCTGAAGAGTCTTCCTGAATCAAAAGAAAAAATAACACTTCCGCCGCCGATATCATAATCTCCCGGTTTCAGCGGTACAAAAACAAAATTTACAGCTGTCCATGCCCGGTATTTTTTTCCGTTTACAACAACATCCTCCGATGCTTCCGGTAAAATGAACTCTTTTGAGTAAAAGCCTTCAGATTTAGGGGCTACATTTAAACCGTTTATTGATATATCTCCGTCACCGGACGAAAGGATAAGATATCGCAAACAAACTGCATCGCCGACATAGTATTTTTTTTCAGGGAATTCAATTCGAGGAATAATTTCAGTTTCAATAACAGAGTCATCTTCTTCATCAAAAATACTGCGGCGTGAAACGTGACTTTTTGCATTAAAACTGACTTCCTTTGTCCGGTAAGTTTCACCGTCAACGATTACATCAAATGGTTTAACAACGACTTTGCCGTCCTTGGCAGGAATTATTCTATATTGAAGCGACAAACTTGAAGAACTTTTCCCGTTTATCCAGCTGAAATTTCTGGACACTCCGGCATATTCTGCTTTTCCACCGATACATACCGGATCACCGCTTGGTTCTATTTGTTTTGAATTTTTTGCGCTTACGGAAAGAGTATAACCGCCGAAAAAATCATTATCAATTTTAACATCCAATTCCGCCGAGATAAGAAACTGCGGAAGCAGAAAAACAAAAAAAGCTAAATTACCAATTTTTTTCAGAACCGAAACTCTCAAGATCTTCACCCTTGCTTTTCCTCACTGGATTTTTCTTCATGCTTTCAAGAATTGAATCAAGAAGCTTTTTGTCTATTTGCGAAGAATTACCGCCATCTGGTTTTGATTGTTTATCTCCGCCATTTTTATCATTCTTTTCGCCGTTGTTATTATTTTGGTTTTTATTATTATCTTTATTTTCCCCGCTCTTTCCTTTGCTATTCTGATCGTTCTGATTATTCTGATCGTTCTGATCGTTCTGGTTATTCTGATTATTTTGATTATCATTCTGATTTTTCATAGATAGATATTCAAGATTCTTTCTTGCCTTGTCATATTCAGGATCAACTTTCAATGCGGCTATATAATTCTCTGCAGCCTCTTTTTTTCTTCCGCTTTTTGCATATATATTTCCCAGATTAAAAAAAGATTTCTTTTTAATTTCATCATCACCTGCGGAAGCGGCTTTCATATAGGAGTCTACAGCTTCACTTTCTTTCTTCATCGCAGCATATACTTTTGCCTTATTATATTCAAGCGCAGCCAGAGAATCATCAGGCGCTGAATACGAAGAAGCCTTTTCAAATAATTGAAGCGCCTTCTCATACTCTCCTCTACCGTACGCTTCAATTCCCTTATCGTTGTAGTCTTTAAACGGATCAAGAAACGCTAAAAATAAAACAGAGCATAATAGAATTTTTTTCATTTCTTAAATCTCCACATGATGCTCTCAGAAAATAATAAAATAAAAAAGCATAAAACAAAATACTGATACTTTTCTTTTTTCTTCTTAACAAGACGCGAAGACTTTTGCTTTCCGGAATCATTAATCTTTTCTGCAATCTCAAATGCAGCCGAATAAGAATTACTTATATCAAAATATTTACCGTCTGTAATATCAGCTATCTTCTTCAGTGTTTTAAAATCAGCCTTTGAAACAACTACTTCACCGTCATCACCGCGCAAAACCTGTTTGTCATCTTCGTTCAGATAAACGGCAGAACCGGAATCCTTACCTACAGAAGAAGTATAAACGGTAATACCTTCTGATTTAAGTTTTTCAGCAACATCAAATGCATTCCCACCATGATCTTCACCGTCAGAGATTAGGTATACAAACTTATCTGCAAGTTCCTTTTTGGCAATAAGCTGATAAGCTTTTTCCAGTGCCTTTCCTATATCAGTTCCCTGTATACCGATGGATTTTGTTGAAATAGAGTCGATAAAAGCTGAAAAAGCTTCCGCGTCATCCGTCAGAGGACAAAGCATAAAAGCTTCACCTGCAAAAATTATTATCGCATAACGTCCCTGAGCATTTTGTCTTAAAAGTTTAACAGCTTCCTTAGCCCGGTCAAGACGCGATGGCACAACATCATCCGCAAGCATACTCCTGCTCACATCGATAAGCATAACCACGTCTTTTCCTTTTACAGGACGCATTGTAAGTTCTTCACCGTACTGCGGCCGCAGAAGCGCCGCAGATGAAAGAATTACTGCCAATCCGAAAATAATCTCCGAAGCTAAAATACGTTTTCTTCCGCCTACACGGCGAAAATCTCCGAATAGTTTTTCAGTCATTTTACGCCTAAAGAACGCGTAATAAATTATGAAGCCGCATAATGCAGCAGAAAATATTATTATATGAATTAGGTAACTGTTGTTCGCAAATATCATGGTATTTTCCTGTAAACAACTGATCGAAGAATTATTTCAGCAAAAAAGAAAATAACCGACGCTGCCAGAAATGGAAAAAAATTGTCCTCGAAGTCATAGTATTTTTTGACTTTATACCGGCTCTTCTCAAGCATATTAATATCAGAAATACTTCTTTCAAAAGCATCCTTATCAGCTGCACGATAATATTTTCCGCCGGTTAACTCAGAAATATTTTTAAGAAGTTTTTCATCAAATTCATTTTGAACATAATGTTTTGAAAAAATTGCATTACCGGTAGGATATGCGACTTTTCCGTCTTTGCCTATTCCGACTGAATATATCTTTATCCCGAGTTCTTTTGCCGCAAGAGCAGCTGTATCCGGATCAACAACTCCTCTATTGTTTACACCGTCAGTCAAAAGTAAAATTACCCGGCTTTGAGCCTTGCTGTCTTTTAGTCTGGCGGCGCTCATGACAATCGCTTCACCGATTGCGGTTCCATCGGTCTCGACTGAATCGAAATCTGTCTCAGAAACTATTTCACGGATAATTTCTTTATCGGAAGTTAACGGAGCCTGTAAATATGCTTCTCCCGCAAAAATAACAAGTCCGACTCTGTCATTTTCACGATTTGCAATAAAACGTGACACTATTTCCTTTGCTGCTCCCAGCCGGTTAGGCGGCAAATCCATGCCCTGCATTGAAGGAGAAAGATCCAGTGCAATAACAATATCGACGCCATAATTTTCAATTTCAGTATAATTCACTCCCTTACCTGGACGGGCAAGAGCAATTACTGCAAAAAAAAGAGCAAGAAAACGCATAAGAGGGACAGTCAGAAAAGTTTTCCGAAAAAAAGACTTCTTCTTTTTGATCATTTTTCCGGAAGGAAAAAGAACTGAACTCTCCGAAAAAATCTTAGAACGGAAATAAATATAATATGCCGCGACCGGCAGTAAAAGCAAAAGAAATATAGCGTTCTTAAATTCAGGCACTTTCTCTTTCCCTCGCAATCATTTCAGCAAAAGAACGGCACTTTTCAAAATTTTCAGAAAGCAGTTCTGAAGAAAATTCCGCTTCGGCAAATTTTATCATATCCCACATTCTCATAACTTTCATAAGTTCATCACGGTGCTTTTCATTCTTGAATATCTTTTCACGGTCTGTCAGCTCATCAATGATTTCAGTTGTTGTCATTTCAGTCGCATTAAACCCGATCTCACCTGTTACATACTCCCTGAACGCAAATGATAAAGTATCTGCAAAAATTTCCTGTGTGACGTTTTTGACATTAAGTTTTTTAATTCGTTTTTGAAAAACGACAAAAGGAATTTCCTTCTTGAGTTTGGATTCTTTTCTGCGCCGCAAAATATATCTAATGAGAAAAAACAAAATAATAAAAAGAATTATAGATGCAATTATTATAAGAACCAGCCGTACAGGATAACCTGATGCTTTTATAAAATCTTCATCCTCCTCAAATTTACCATCTTTGTTTACAGCGATAACTTCAATTTGAGGCGGCTTGTATCCAACTATATTTTTTTCGCTATCACGCAACTCAACAAGAAATAAGTCATAAACTCCCGTTTTATAAAAACATAGTTCAATAGTTAGAATCTTTTTTGAGTCATCATTATAAGAAGAAATTATTTCGTAAAACGGTATATCTTTATCATCTTCATCAGCAAAATAATATTTTGAGTCCGGAAGCGTAACTGACAGATCCGAAAGCGCTGAATAATCTACTGTATAGATTATTTTGTCGGCAACCCGCACAGAAGTTTTATCTGCACTGGAAATTATCTCTGCAGATAAAGCAGAGCAAAATATAAAAAAAAAGGTCAAAAAGAAAACTATTCTCACCATCGTGAAACCTTTCCCTTATTTTTCTTTTCAAAATATTTTACTGCAGAAGAAAGCGGATCTTCATCCGTTGATAGATCAAGAACACTGAAATACTTCAATTCATCAGAATCAAAAGGAATAATCCCGTCACTTATTGACTGCTCGCCTGATTCACTGTCCCTGAACTCGATTATTCCGCCGAATGGAATTATTTTTTCAGAAACATCGCTGACCTTAACAGGAATAAGCTGATGGCGCCTTGCCAGAATTTTCAAATTTCTATCAAACGAATCATCAAGAAAATCCGATATGATAAAAACAATACTGCGTTTCTTTAATGTATTATTGAGAAATCTGCAAAGCTCATTAACATCGGTATGACGGCTTTTAGGCGAGAAATTCATCATTTTATCAAGTATACGCTGGGCAAACCGTGAACCTTTTTTAGGTTTAAAAAAATATTCTACGGAATCAGAAAATAGTGCCGCACTGACTGAATCATTATTATACTCTGCAAGCTTCAATATCACGGCTGCAAATTCAAGAGCAGCTTCGGCTTTTTGGACAGAAGAACCGAAATTCATTGAAGCAGATACATCACAGGCAATTACAAAATTAAGTTCACGTTCTTCGGTATATTCTCTTACATGAAGCTTTCCTGATCTTGCCGAAACATTCCAATCGATTGACTTTATCTCATCTCCGAAATTATATTCACGCAGGGATTCAAACAGAATACCGTTTCCTTTAAAAGCAGAACGGTATTTTCCGGAATATACGGTATTAAGCTTACGCTTAACTTTAATATTTATTTTTTTGAGAAGTCCGCCGGCAGAGGAATTCATGGAACTTCCACCTGATCAAGTATAAGTTTGATAACGGTGTCTGTTTTAATTTCTTCAGCTTCAGCGTCATAAGAAAGTATTATTCTGTGACGTAAAACATCATATGCTATTTCTTTGACATCATCAGGAGTTACAAATCCCCTGCCTGCAAAAAAAGCTGCACACTTTGAAAGTTTCATCAAAGCAATACTCGCACGAGGGCTTGCACCGAATTCAATATACTTTTTCATTTTATCATTCGGTCTTCTTGTAAAATCAATTAATGATACGATATAGGATAGAATCTTATCATCAACATAAATAGATTCTATTATCTTTCTTATTTCAAAGAACTTCTCAGCTGTCATAACCGGATTAATCTTTTTAGGATCTATATCATATATCTTTTTCAGTATTTCAGCTTCTTCATCCTTTGAAGGATATTCTACAAGAACTTTCATCATAAAACGGTCAAGCTGAGCTTCAGGCAAAGGATATGTTCCTTCCTGTTCAATAGGGTTCTCCGTCGCTAAAACCATAAACGGATCATCAAGTTTATATGTCGTTTCCCCGATTGTAATCATACGCTCTTCCATAGCCTGAAGAAGTGCGGACTGAACTTTTGCAGGGGCACGGTTAATCTCATCTGCCAGCAATATGTTAGTAAAAAGAGGTCCCTTTCGGGTGAAGAATTCCATGTTTTTAGGATTAAAAATCTGAGTCCCTGTTAAATCCGCCGGAAGAAGATCCGGTGTGAATTGAACACGGGAAAAGGATGATGAAATTGATGCAGCAAAAGATCTTACTGCAAGTGTTTTTGCAAGACCAGGCAGACCCTCAACCAGCACATGCCCCCCGCAAAAAAGTGCACTCATCATTCTTTCAATCAGTTTTTTCTGACCTATGACATTTTTGGAAATTTCCGAAAAAACAGCATCAACAAACGCACGTTCCGCTTTTACCTGTACGGAAATTTTTTCAATCTCGATGTAATCCATAACAGCTCCGGAAAAATAATATTTGTGATTAGAAATCCGGCTCAAAAAACTGCCGGCAATAAAGAAACTTAATCCTCTCTATAAAATAAAACAAACAGGTTACACTTCGGCAAGAAAAAATTTAAAAAAAAAGCCGGCATAAGCCGGCTTTTGATTATTTACTCTCTTTTGGAATCTTCAATTTCCAACCTGGAAAAATATAATCAGGATTCTTTATAATATCTTTGTTCGCATTGAAAATCTTTTTCCATTTGCGTCCATTATTATAAAACTTCTTGGAAATTATCCACAAACAGTCCTTAGGCGGAGTTTTATTATACTTAACTTTGTAAATATCATAATCTCCGGAACCTTCAGAATCCGAAGAAACATCATTATCCGAAACAGAATCTTTTGTAGAAGAATTATTAGAATACTTATCAGAACTGCTTCCCGCCTGGGCAACAAGACCTGAAAGTCTTAGTGACTCGTTTGCAGAATCAATTGAATCAAGATAATTACCTTCATTATACTGCATTTCGGCAGTTTCCGAAAGCTCCTTTGACGCCTGAAGATCAGCAGAAGCTTCTTTGGCTCCGCGTGATGATTCGGCATCAGCAATAGACTGCTTTGACTGTTCAATTTTATCAAGAGCAGTTTCTTTTAATGCAATCTGGTAAGCTTCATCTGCTGAAGCTTTAGCTTCATCAAGATAAGCAAACGCTTCTTTCAAAGCAAGACCGTCATATGATTTCTGTGCATTAGAAAGACTTTCTACTGCTGCATTGTATTTTTCCGGAGCTAATTTCTCAGCGTTATATTTCTTTGCCTCTGCCAAAGTAGCTTTGACTTCATTTATAGAATCCTCAATCATGCCCTTGCCGGATATGGCTGTATTTCTGGAATTTTTAGCAAGACCGTCAGCCTCAACTGCATTCTTATATGCACTTTCATACTGCTTAGACTCAAAATCAGCCTGAGCCTGCTTCTGCTTATTAACCGCAGATTCATACTCATCTTTAGCAAGTTCTGAGGCGAAAACTTCATCGGCGCTTTTTATACTCTGTTCAGCAACATCAATTGAATCCTTTGCCATCAACGGAGCAGCCTTGTCATATGCAGCCTGAGCCTTTTCTTTGG
>DAOMHE010000087.1:0-9461 GCA_035430785.1 Spirochaetota bacterium
CAGCTTCTTCAACTGTAATAGCTCTTTTGGATGAATCCTGGGAAAAAATAAAATTCGCAGATAAAAGCAGAAGAGTGCAAAAAATAAAAGTTTTCATGAATAACTCCGTCATAAGAGATCACTAAATTATCGGATAAATTAAGATTAATGTTTAGATCTCATATTGATATGTATGATAATTGAATTTGAAAGATTTTTCAAGAAAATTAAGGCTTTAAATTACTACAGGCCATTTTATATTTATAAATGTGTTTGAATTGGGTATTTCTAAAACAATATTGTATAATACTTGACTCGTTTTGATTGAGGATTTATATGGCTTCAGCATTAGTGCATATATTCAAAAAGGAGAATTGTATGAAAAAAGTATTTTTTGCAGCCGCAGCCGTTATTCTGGCATCATCCGTTTATGCTGGAGAAATAATCAACAAGGATAATGTTGATTATAAATTTAAAATAGTTAATGGAAATTCAACCAGCGAACTAAGAGTATCCCGTCACTCTTCTACCGGAAATTCCGGCGTAAAGAAAGGTACTGTGATTAAAATGGAAAATGGTACAACTTTCAAAGTTGATTTTGACGGTGATGTTGTAATGGAAAACGGAAAGCTCAAAAAGAAATAACTAATTGGTTAAAGGAAGAGTTCAAAAACTTCTTCCTTTAACCTCAATATTTTCAAGTAATTGTTTTACTTTTTCTTTATTGTCCCCTTTAGTGCTGAAGTATGCCTGAATAAAAAATCCGGTATTCCCATTTGTTTCAAAGATTTCGAAGCCGGCAAAGGTGCCGTCTCCTTCTCTGAAAAAATAATTCACTATACGGTTTCTGGATTTTGAAATTACTTCTCTTTTATAATTATCGGGAACGGTCTTTTTTTCAGCAAAATTCCTGTATGTTTCGGCGGAATCAAAATTATATGGAACCTTTTCGCTGACAACTGAAAAGACAGAGCTGTAAGTTTTGGTGTCCTGATTTGTAAAATTTACACCGAAACTGAAAGAATCTCTTGTGTATGAGTGAGCGGCATGTGTTTTTTTCTTAAGGATTACGGTTTTATATGGAATATGAAATTCGATTCCGCTTTGAATAAAGATATGGTTGATATCTCCTGTTCTTGCGAAATAGACTGATGTGTCCAGGTTGAGCATCTTCCATCTGTCGCCTTCTCTTGCGATTATTCTGTTTAACTCTTTTGATGCCTCGGATCCGCGTTCGTATAATGATTTGTCGAGATCTGACAAATAGATTATTGATTTTAGAAGAGTTACCCCTTCTTTTTTATAGTGATTTTCTATAAGATCTTTTGCCTGTTTGATGTAATATGGAAATCCCTCTGCTGAAACGGCCTTATAATCAAAATCAGGTTTTTCTTCAAGGTAGAATTTTCCGTTTTGATCCAGAAGAAAAATATTTCCGTCCATGTCATTGTATTTTATCCAGCCGGGCATTTGAGCAAATACCGGAACCGAAAAAATTAAAAATAACGCTGCCGCCTTTGAAAGAGAGAATTTATATGAGCGCATAAATTACGAAAAATGAGATAAATATAAGTGTGACAAGCAGAATGATGTAGAGTGAGAGAGAGGATTTTTCGCTGTTTTGTTTGTCTGATGATGAAGAGTCGACGTCAATTTTAACATTTTCTTCTTCAATAATTTTTGCGAGTATTTTCTTGCCGACAATACAGTAAATGATGTAACCTTTTTCGTTCGGATATTTAGCCTTTAACCTTCCGCGAATAGGCAATAATTCTCCGTTCTCTCCTATTGCTTTCTGCGCCTGGGCAATTTTCCGTGAAAGGGGATCATCCTTGAGCGGAATCAGTTTTATTATCTCGCCTGGACGGATATCGTTGATGTATTTCCCTTTTACCGGAGATACTATTATTTTGGCATTCATTACGAAATTCGCTTCTTTCTCAATATCAGGTCTTGCGTCTTCCTGAGCAGATGCTTTCGTTTCATTTTTTTTGAGCATTGGAATTTTAGATTCCATAAGAGCAAGAGATGAAAGCATTTCAATTTCAGTTTCGCAGAGTGCGTTTTGCAAATTGAAGAATTTATTGATAATCTCTTCGAGTTTATCGCTTACAGCCGGAATATCGGAAGCCTGAATGTCCGGAAAAATGTCGAAGCCTTCGCAGCTTGTCAGAATGTGGTTTCTCAGTTCAGCATCTTCGGTTACAACAGAGCTTTCCGCAATTTTAGAAATATTAAAGTAAAAAGTTTTCCATGAATCGCGCTGGGAAATTTTATCATAGGTTAAATGGTCTTCAAAGGTAATCGTGTATGCGGAAAGAGTCATGTTTTCTTCAGGTTTGACAGCGATAATAAAGGCTCCGAAGATGTCGGAGTTTTCCATCTGAAAGCGGCATTTTACAGCTTTAAGATCTGTATAGTCACCGGAAATCATCCGGCGTGCTTTGTCTTCGTCGCCGTTTGTAAACTGCATTGCTGCATTGAATCTCGAAATTTCATTACTTTCGGGAATTGCCATTATTGCACCGCCGTCGGATTCGCAGAAAGATATGTTTCGATTATTTCATATTTTTTCTGCGGAGTCATGTTTATCATTTTGCGCATATTGAGAACAATTGATTCAAGATATTTTGATGAGCAGTCCAGTGTAAAATAGCTTTTACCGGCAAGCTGATTGTCGATTTCCGCTTTTCCATTCGGGAATTTTACGCCGATAGTCGATCCGAAATGTGCGATTATGTTTCCGGGAGAAATGTATTTGATGCTGAATTTCGTTACCCCGATTTCATTTCTTTTCAGCATTCTGAATCCTGTATATTTTTCGGGTGGAAGATTACGCCAGTTTTTAGGGTTATCTGTTATCTGAAGAGAAATTAGTTTATCAGTTTCGTTAATCATTACTCTCAGATATGATATATTTTTTTTGTGCTGGGAAAGCAGACCGAAAAGAGAGTCATCTTTTTCAACAAGTTCTTTAGATTTTATTATAACCTTCATATCTTTGCATTTCCCCAGTATTGATTACCGCTTTGTCAATTCTAATGCTGAAAACGCTCAAATCAATCAAAAATAATTAAAATATTACAATACAGAAAAATATTTTCCGGTTTCATCAGTCCGCACAATTCTTAATTTTTCAAGAGTTTTGAGACAGTTAGCTGTTTTTGATTCTGTGAATGAAAAATTGTCGGATATTGCTTTTGTTGAAGCTGTTTTGTTTATGCGCAGGAACTCGGCGATTTCTTTCTCCTGTAATCCGATATTTCCGAGAAAATGTGTTCCGTTATCAAGAAGATCTTCAACTGCGACTGCATAATCTTTTTTTGCGAAATCAGTATATGAATCTATTATGGCTGAAATATTGCTTTGAGCTGATTTGGTGAGATTTCGCAGTCTGACATAAAAATCTTTTGAGTGAGACAATTTTACGATGTTAATTACAAATTCATCGGCAAATGACGGATCGATAACTTTTATGTCTGAAAAATCGAGAATTACCACTTCTCCTTTCATGGCCGAAGAAATTTTTTTCTCAGCGGACTGGTAGTATTTTTTCCCCACCGGACGCGTTAAAAGATCGGAAGATGTTTTGCCGCTTTTTTTTGAGATAAGATCTTTGACAAATATGGTCATAACGAATGCCTCATTTATGAATTTGTTCCCATAATAAAAAATGAAATCTGTGTTCCCTGAAAAAAGGGGAGATTGCTTTTTGAAAAAAACATTCGTCCGTTTTTCGGAGAATTCATAGCTGCAACTGAATCTGAGTTTGAACGGAGATAAAGATTGCCGTTCATCTGTTCTACTATTTTGTTGACTCTGCACAGACCGTATCCGAATTCACGTTTGCTTGATATCGGAGTTGTTAGGGCTTTTACCAGTAGATCTGAGCCTTTTCCGCAGTTTTTGTTCATGCGTACGAAGCTACCTTCTATTCCAATTCCTGAATCTGCTACAACAAGATGAACAACCGGACCTTTTGCTGTTTTATACGTTTGAAGTGCAACATACCCTGAATCAAGTGAATGCTCAAAAATGTTCTGACACATTTCGGAAATAACAGTAATGAAATTATCGGTGTTGTTCTCGGAAAATGAAGATTTAAATATGAATTCGGCTCTTTTGCGGAAAAGAGCAACAACGTTTGTTATTGCTTTGACGCTTTCTCTTTCTTTTCCCGGAATATCGGTAATCTCAATTATGCTTTTGCTCATTCCGCTTCGTGACAGTTTATTGTCTGATGAGGATTCAATGCAGAAGATATTTCTTTTAATAAAATCCATTCGTTCAAGATATGAAGATATTTCCGGAGAAAGATTGATTAATGATATTTTTGCGCCTGTTTTTTTTAGATAGTTTTTGCCCAAAAGCAAAAGATTGACTGCGCAATATGGATTAATGAATTTAATTTTTGAGAGATCTATTTTTGCGTTTTCTCCGGCATAAAGAGACTGCTCCAGAGATATTATATTTTCAAAGGAGTAGACGTCGTTTAGGGCTTCAGGAGAAATAGTTTCGCTTTGCATATTTTTCTATTTAATTGTCGGTATTTTTTCATATTTGCTTGACATTTTTAAGGTTGGAATTTATGAGACATAAATAGAGATTTTTTATTATTGTTTTTGAGCGCCTATCTTAACTCTGCCATCGCATAAACTCATTGTTAAAGTTCGATCTCTTATGAAAATTGCTTTGATTTGTTTCTATTGCTCTGGGGGTGTGGGGGAATGTTTCTCTTGACGCCGGCGATTGTTGAAAATAGATTGGTCACGGTCTTGTTGGCGCAAAACCGTGACATCAAGAAAAGTTATCAGTAAAAACCCTGATATTCGTTTCTTGAGATTCTATGCTTTTTACGGTAGTATTTGACGATGGTCGGTCGTATCATCAGATAGTTGGCTATGATCTTATCAGGCCAACCATATGATAAAAGTTTCAGGACACTTTTCCTCATAAAGCCTCCGTTAAAATTTGAGAATAATTTTGACTTATAATAATTAGCATGCTGCTTCCGATTAATCAATCACATTTTTTACGATTTTTTAATTAATTTTAATTTTGATAGATATTTTAAGTTTGTATTAATTCTAATTTGTATTGTCTTAAATTAATAATGAAATTCCGAACATATATCGCGATTGTGTTTAAATTATTTTATAAGTATTTATAGGAAAATTGATCGCCGGAAGAATTTGTTCTTCCGGCGGTTTTGATTATAGGCTGACTTCGTTTATCCAGTATCCATGAAGATTGCAGTTTTCTATTACTGTAATTTTTGATGCCTGAATTCTGAGGTGGGCTGTAATTGCCGGAACTACTGCAGGAGTGAAATGTGCTCTTTTTATCCATTTCTTGTCAGCGTAAATATCAACAAATTGAATAAAATGTTTTTCTTCCATAGGATGCGGAACTTCACCGATTTTAGCGTGTACTGTAACGAATTCAGTTCCCGGATATAATTTGGTTTCTTTATCTATCCAAATTGAAGGAACGTGTTTTGCCGCACCTTCAGCAGCTTTTGCTTTTGATTCTTCAAAAATTGCATCATTTTGACTGAATTTTTCCTTAGGTGCTGTGCAAACAGGACATTTTTCAGGAGCAGAATCCATTGCGATGTATCCGCATATTCCGCAAATAAAATAGTTCATAATATTCCTCCGATATTTTCGACTTTATGATATTTTATCACAAAGCATTATAAAAACAAATTAATAATTTGAGCAACTCCGATACGGTTTTATTCTATTGACAAATCAGGTGTCGGGATTTCGCTTGAAATACAGACGGGGTGGTGCTTTACCTGAGATGATACCCGATGAACCTGAAGCGGTTAATGCTGACGTAGGGATCTGTTCATCCGCATTTCTTAACACCCCTCTGATAAAACCGGAGGCATAATGACACAAATCGAATCCGCAATAAAAGGAATCATTACAGATCAAATGAATGAGGCTGCTGCTCATGAAGGAATTGATGCATCCGCTCTCTTGAAGCTGATCGCATCCGGAAAGGCCGTTATTCCGTTTAATAAAAAAAGAAAAGCAAAACCGGCTATCGCTGTAGGGAAGGATCTTCTTGTTAAAATTAATGCAAATATTGGAACATCACCGAAGAACTGCGATATTGATTACGAAATGAAAAAGCTTCATGCGGCGGTTTCTGCCGGAGCAGAAGCGGTAATGGATTTAAGCATCGGCGGAGACGTTAAGGAAATGCGCCGCCGTTTTATGGAAGAATGCTCTGTTGCAACTGGTTGTGTGCCTGCCTATTCTGTAATAACAAAATGCAAGGGAAATCTTTCTGAGATGAAAGAAAAAGATTTTATCGATGCGGTATATGCTGATGCTGAATGGGGTATCGATTTTGCAACCGTACATTGCGGAATAACCATGTCGGCAGCGCAAAAGGCTTCATCGAGAATAATGGGCATTACTTCGCGCGGCGGATCAATTATCTCAAAATGGATGAAGTACCATAAGAAAGAAAATCCGTTTTTTACTCATTTCGATGAAATATGTGCAATCGCGAAAGAATTTGATCTGACATTAAGTCTTGGAGATGCGCTGCGCCCGGGCGGTGGTGCCGATGCGGGAGATTCTGCCCAGATGAGCGAACTTGCCAACCTAGGAGAACTTACACTGATCGCACGCGAAAAAGGAGTTCAGGTGATGGTGGAAGGTCCTGGCCATGTTCCTCTTAACTTAATTGAAAACCAGATAAAGGAAGCTGACAGAGTCTGTCATGGCGCTCCGTTTTTTGTTCTCGGCCCACTCGTTACAGATTCTGCTCCCGGTTACGATCACATAACAGGAGCGATCGGCGGAGCACTTGCAGGAATGCACGGTGCCGCATTTCTGTGTTACCTGACACCGGCAGAACATCTTCGTCTTCCGTCGGTTGATGATGTAGTCGAGGGAGTGATAGCTTCAAAAATCGCCGCACATGCAGCAAATATCGCTAAAGGAATTCCGTCTGCGCGCGTTAAAGATGAAGTGTTCTCAAAAGCGCGCCGTGACTTCGATTGGGAAAAAATGTTTGAACTTGCGATCGATCCTGTAAAGGCGAGAAAATACAGAGAGGGAAGCACTCATTCAAATGAAAAGGAATGCTCCATGTGCGGAGAGTTCTGCGCAATGAAGGAGGAATTCGGTGCTGATTAAGGAGCTTGGCGGCGAATTTGCGCTGATTGACCGGATTGCGAAAAATCCGCGTGATAAGAATGTGATAATTTCTATCGGTGATGACTGCGCAGTTGTTGATTTGATGAACGGAAAGCTTATGCTGCAGACAGTTGATATGCTTGTCGAGAATGATCATTTTTCCCGCAGATATTTTTCTCCGTATGATATCGGCTGGAAAGCCATGATTTCCAATGTGTCCGACATAGCTTCATGCGGCGGAACGGTTAAGTATGCTCTTATTTCAATTGCTCTGACATCTGATATAAGTGTAGAGTTTATGGACGAATTTTACAGAGGAGTATATGATGCAGCTGAAAGATATAAGTTTGATATAATCGGCGGAGATACAACTCATGGTGCTTTGATGAGCATCAGCATTACTCTTACAGGCGAGACAACAAAGGAAAATCTCCGTTTGCGTTCAGACGCAAAAGCCGGGGATCTTATCGCGGTATCAGCACCTCTCGGCGGTTCTACTGCCGGATTAAAACTGTTTCTGAAAAATATTTCAGGTCATGAAAACGTAAAGAAATACCATATTCACCCGGAATGCGGAATGGATTTGCTGCCTCAAATACTGCCCGTGTCGCATGCAATGACTGATGTAAGCGACGGGCTTGCTTCTGAAGCACGCAATATTGCACGAAGAAGTTCTCTATCTGCTCATATAGACAAGGCATCTGTCAGGCTTTCTGATGGTATTGTTGAAACTGCCGCGCTTTTGGGTGATGATCCTTATGATTATGCGCTTTTCGGCGGTGAGGATTTTGCCCTTGTTTATACTGTTTCTCCTGAAAAAGCTTCTGATATAAAAGGTTATATCGTAGGAGAATTGAAGGAAGGCGAGGGTGTTTATATTGACGGAAAAAAAATTTCGAGGTTCGGCTATGACCATTTCGCGTAACATAGACTATTCGCTTTACTTTGTTCTTGAATCCCCTTTGTGTAATCACGACCCGCTTTTTACAGTGAATGAAGCACTCGCAGGGGGAGCCGGAATTATTCAGCTGCGCGATAAGGATGCTTCTTATGGTGAGAAGCTTCTAATCGGCCGGGAAATAATGAAGTTATGCAGGCAATATGATGCGGTTTTTATCGTGAACGATTCGCTTGAGCTTACGCTTGAACTTTCCGCAGATGGAATTCATGTCGGCAAGGATGATGAACCGATAGAATCAATCCGTAAGAAAATCGGAGATAAACTAATCGGTTATTCTCCGGTCAGCATCGAGGATGCGGTTTCTGCTGAACTTTCAGGTGCAGATTATCTTGGAGCCGGTGCAGTTTTCCCGACAGAGAGCAAGCGTGATATCGGTTCTGCGCACGGAATTGAGTATGTTAGAGAAATGGTAAAAAGCGTCAAAATTCCTGTTGTGGGTATTGGCGGAATTAATCATGAAAATGCAGTTCTTGTTAAAGAAACCGGAGCTGCTGGAATTGCTGTCATCACTGCAATTTCGCGTGAAGCCGATCCTCGTGCAGCCGCAATAAAGCTGAAGAAGATATTTCTTTAATTGATCTATAATTTCGCAGGAAAACTTATCTTAAACATGGTTCCTTTGCCTCTAACGCTTTCGCATGAAATTTTTCCTTTGAGTGTTCCTTCTATCAGATTTTGAACAATGCTGAGGCCGATTCCTGTTCCTCCCTTATCCTTTCTTGTTGTAAAAAACGGAGTGAATATTTTTGATAAATTTTCTTCGGATATTCCGTTTCCATTGTCGGAATATACCATAATAATTGAATCATTATCCATTCCGGCGTCTATGGATATGATTCCTTCTTCTATTCCGTCAAATCCGTGAATCAGGGAGTTTATTATAAGATTTGACATGACCTGCGAAAGAACTCCCGGATAGGTGCTGATTTCTATATGTTCCGGAATGTTTATCTGAATGATGTGTTTTGTTTTTCTAATTTGAGGTTTGAGGCTGAGAATGATTTCTTCAAGATAGTGTTTTAGATTGAAAGATTTTGTGTTTTCATTTGTTCTATCAGATGCTATCTTTTTGAAATTTTGTGATATTGATGATGATTTTGTAATGTTGCTGATAATGAGAGACATGGATTCTTCAACTTCTGCGAGATATGCTTCAAACTCGGAACGTGTCAGATTATTTTTCTGGTATGATTCAGCAAAAGACAATGTTTTATCTTTCAGATGAGTTGCTGCAGTGAACGCAGTTCCGATAGGAGTGCTGATTTCATGGGCTGTTCCTGCAGCAAGTTCCCCGAGAGAGGCCATCTTCTGTGAAAGCATAAGCTGGTTTGTTCGTTTAGATAAAACGGATTCGAGTTCAG
>DAOMHE010000088.1:0-9458 GCA_035430785.1 Spirochaetota bacterium
CTTGATGATGCTAATGATCTTAAAAAGGGTGTAATTGTTCCGTCGGAATTAAAAGATGATAACGGTAATATCGTAATAAACTATGAGCCGGGAATTTATACTGTTGTTGCCGTTGTTAGGCAGGAAGGTTCTGTGTTTAAAGTCGGTATGTTTAATGAAGAGTTGATGAACAAAGTGAAGTTTGAGGTCAAAGCCGGTGAGACGAAAATATTTGATAAGGTTTTTATAAGAGATTACCGTGGAAGTATTTTGGGGAAACCTTCGGAGCTTCAGAATTACAATAAAGGAGTTATTGAAAAAACAACCAATTTCTCTGCGTATGATTTCCGTCTAGCAGTTTTAAATGCTGATCGTTATAGAGTTAAGAAAACAAAAGAAGAAAAAATTAAAGAAGCTGAAGTTAAAAAGAAAGAACAGGAAGGGGCAATCGTAGAAATTCAGAAATAAAAAATAAAGCCCTTCCTCGGAAGGGTTTTATTTTTTATTAATTTTTCTATAAACTTTAAATTTATCTATTTCTATTTCAAATATATAATGCGATTTCAAGTATTTATCCACTAACGGCGTAATCTTGTACGGGAATGGAGAAATTGATCCCATCGTAGACTTTGCTGCATCTGATGTATCAATAAAAAGTTCAGCATTATATTTCTCTATGTAATATATAATTGCTTTCTCACTTTTAGCAACTCGATTTATTTTAGCGGTATTTTGAGATTGATATGCTGAAGTTATTTCCACAATTGTTCCTTTAGGCCACATGTGATATGCGGCAGGAAGTCTGTCTGAAAAATAATAAATATATGCACCGTCACCCCAAACAAAAATTTTATCTTCTTTCTTCGTTTTTGTTTTGATGTATTCAATGAGATTGAAGTAGAGTTTGTCCGGCATAAGGTAATCATTTGTTGTTCCTAGAGCAATAAGTCTGAAATAGTATGAAGCTTTTGATTCAAAAATAAATAATTCAGGTGCAGTATGTTTAATAATTGCATCTTTTACATTAAAAAGAAAAAAGAAAACAGCAGGTATTAACAGCATTTTTCTGAAATGTTTTTTGAAGAAAAATGATATTTTGTCCCGGCTTTCTTCGATATAAATTGAGCTTACGATGCATATAAAAGGGTATGATGTCATAAAATAGTGGAAATAAAGTCTTTTACCGCCTGCAAAAACCATCAGATAGGTGATAAATGCTGATACTATTATAAATAATCGGGTCTTTTCAGTTTTGAAAAAGACTCTATTTCTGAAAAAACTAATGGTAAAGGCAAAAAATGAAATCCAGATTAATGGATGCCAGATTGTAAGTAAACCCTGTCTGTGAAGGAATTTTAAAATCAGAGAGAGAGGCTCCAATCCGTAGACAAGAGTTGCATATCGTAATTTTGATGAAATATCGTTGATAACTTTGAGTGAAAACATTTCGAAGATAAAATAGTCTGCTGCAAAAATTGCGATTATTGCAGATAAAAAACATAACATTGTTATAGCATACTTTCTGTTGATTTTCCCTTCTCTATAAGGCAATATAAAAACAAAAAACAAAACAGCTATTATTGAAATAATTAAGCCGTGAAATTTTACTCCTGCACTTATTGCGGAAGAAGATGCTAATAGCAGCAGATACATAATTTTATTAATTAGTTTGTCTGTTTTTAGAAAGAGGACTATCGATAATGCGCCGATTGACACTGGTAAATTATATACTATTTCACCATTTGTTGCTATAAAATATCTGTTGAATGAACAGATCAGGACGGCATAGAGTATCCCGGCAGCAAAAGCTGTTTCGGATTTATCTGTAATTTCCTTAGTTATTCTGTATATCACAGCACCTGTAAGCGCAACAATTAAAGAAACGAGAATATGCAGTATTACCCAGCCGTAATCTTGGTTAATGCCGTAACTGACTTTAAACAGAGCATGAAATAAGGGATGTTTGCTTTCTTTAAAATCCATTCCCGGCGTGAGACCGGAATAGTACTGTTTGGTCTGAACTATTGCAGAAAGCTCATCAACGTCATAATAATCGTTAAAATAAGCCGGAATTCTCAGTAAAAAGGCAGATAATACTATAAGAATCAGATATTTATGCTTTGAAAAAAAGCTCATGTTTTATTCTTCCCGCTATTAATATTATTGACATAATAAAATACCACCGCTCATAATTAAAAGCCAATTTTTATTTGGGGTGAAATAATGAAAAAGATTTTTGTTTTAGGTATTATGATGTTTTCGTTTGCGGCTCTTTTTGCTGCAAAATCCGCGAAAGAGTACGTTGCCGATCTTTCTTCTGATGACAAAAAGACAGTTATTGAAGCAGCAAAATGGGCAGGAAGCAACAAAGAAAAGTCTGCTGTTGCTCCGCTTTTGAATCTGCTTCAAACTTCTTCAGATTCTGAGATAAAAGTCGAGTCTGCTTGTGCATTAGGTTTAATCGGGGAGAAAACCGTTGTTAAAAGCCTTTCTGAGATTATATTGACAGAAAATAATTCAGATGTGCGTTACACAATAGTACTTGCGATTGCAAGATTGGGAATTGATTCGAAAGAATCATATAACAATCTTCTTCAGGCAAAAGAAAAAGAAACTGATCCGTTTACTAAGGATTTTATTGTTAAAATGGAAGAAAAATTTTCTAAGTCAAAATAATTTTTAATGGCATAGAAGATTGAAGGCGTGTTCTGTGAACATGCCTTTTTTTTAATTGCAGAGGAGAAAATGAAAATTACACCGGAAACTAAACTGACAGATATAATGGCAAATCCGGCTGTTTCGGAGATATTCAGGAAATATTCTTTTATGTGTCCGTCATGCAAGGGGATGGTTCAGGATACTGTGGCTCACGTTATTGTTAACAACGGTCTTGATTCCGTTTCATTTCTGAAAGAGCTTAATGATTCTATAAAATGATCCGTATTATATCCGGAAAACTCAAAGGCCGTTTGGTCAATTTTTCAAATGCGAAATTTCAGAATGCAGATATCACGTCTCAAATGATGAAGGAGGCTTTTTTTTCCATAATTTCTACTGAAAAAAATGAAACTTTTCTCGATCTTTTTTCATGCTCCGGTCAGATTGCTTTAGAGGCTTGGAGTCGTGGATTTAATATTGTACATGCTGTTGAACTGGATCGTAGAAGGTTTTTGAAATTGAAAGAGAATTTGAGTTCCATTCATGTTTCCGAAGGAATATTTGTTCACAATATTGATGCCGGCAGGTTTCTTGAAAAATGTTCAAACGATAAAATGATTTTTGATGTAATATATATTGATCCGCCTTATGTTAAAGTTGAGGGTTCCGTATCATTGTATAATGAAATTCTTGAAAAGATTAAGCGAGCCGATATCCTGAATCCTTTAGGACTGGCTGTCATTCAGCATTTCGGAAAAAATGTAATTGAATTTGATGCAGATTATTATGATTATGAGAAGCGGCGTGATTACGGAAGTAATTCGATCTCTTTTTTTAGAAGGAAAGCTTTTGATAAAAAAGATTAGAAATTATTTGATTATTGTCTTTGTTGCAGGATTTGCGATGCTTTCTGTTCAGGCATTTCAGATTCTTTCATATTCACGCGTGAATTATGAAGGTTCGGCTGATGCTGTTTTTGTTCTTGGTGCAGCAGCTTATGGTAAAAATCCTTCACCTGTATTCCGTGAAAGAATAAATCATGCAATGAATATATACCTGGCGAGGCATTGCAGATATATTATTCTTACAGGCGGAAAAAAATTTGCTGAAGATTTGGGAGAAGCTGTTGTAGCAAGGGATTATCTTGTTAAAAACGGTATCCCGGTAAGTGATATACTTTTAGAAACTTCATCAAATAATACTTACGAAAATTTTCTCTTTTCGCTTCCGGTTATTTCAAGCAGGAATATTAATTCAATAATAATTGTCAGCGATCCCTATCATATGAAAAGAGCTTCGATGATTGCAGATGATTTTAGAATAGTGAATTACTCGTCTCCGACTCCAACTACGATGTTCAACAGTTTTAAACGTAAAATGCCTTTTTTACTTAATGAAATATATAATATTTATGAGTATAGGATATTCCGTATAGCTAACGATCTTAAAATTAAGTATGAGATAAAATGATGAAAGAAAATTATTTAAAACGCTATGCCGCGCTTCTTGCGGATTATTGTCTTTCGGTTGGTAAGAATGAAAAGATTCTGATAAGATCTTCATATCTAGCAGAGGATTTGATAAACGAGTTTTGTTCAATAGCTTATTCAAGGGGAGCTCATCCGGAAACAAAAATCGCTTTGAAAAATTCTGAAAGAATTTTCTATGAAAATTCTTCAATTGAAGATTTGAGATATTTGTCTGATACGGAAATTAACTATTATAAAAATTATGATTCTTTTCTTACTATAAGAGCTCCATTTGATGCAAAGGAGCTCCAGGGAGTTTCGGCTGAAAAGAAGAAAGTTAAAAATGAATCTGCCAAAATTCTGCATGAACTCTTTAGCGAAAGAAGCTCTAATGGAACTTTGAAATGGTGTGTTTGCCAATATCCGACAGAATCCCAGGCTTTTGAATCAGGAATGAGTCTCGATGATTATGAGGATTTTATTGTAAGATCAGCTTATCTGGAGACAGAAGATCCGGTTAGAAGCTGGGATGAACTCAGCGCTAAACAGGGTTTGATCGCGGATTATCTGAATAAATGCAATGAAATAAGAATGTTAAATGATACCACGGATATTGCATTTTCATGTGAAGGAAGAATATGGATTAATTCTGACGGAAGAAGAAATATGCCTTCAGGGGAAATCTTTACTACACCGGTTGAATCTTCTGTAAACGGATTTATATCTTTTTCATATCCTGCTATTTACATGGGAGAGGAAGTCGAAGGTGTTAAACTTACTGTAAAAAACGGTAAAATTGTTTCACATTCCGCCCGGAAAGGTGAAGAATTGCTTTCGCAGGTTCTGAAAATTGACGGGGCTGATACTTTTGGAGAAGCCGCAATAGGAACAAATTACGGTATCGAAAATTTTACAAAAAACATTTTATTTGATGAAAAAATCGGAGGAACAGTTCATTTTGCTCTTGGCGATTCTTATGCGGAAACCGGCGGGAAAAACCGTTCGGCAATTCATTGGGATATGATTGCAGACATGAGATCTAATTCTGAAATTTCAGCAGATGGAAAAATGATTTACAAAAACGGGCACTTTACTGAGTCTTTTTTACGTTCGGTAGGAGTTAGAGGTAATTTATGAAAGTTACAGTAATTGGCACAGGTTATGTCGGATTAGTCACTGGGACTTGCTTTGCAGATATGGGAAATGATGTATGCTGCGTCGATATTGACAGCAAAAAAATTGAAAATTTGAAAAATGGTATTATTCCCATATATGAACCCGGTCTTGAAGAACTAGTAAAAAGTAATTATAATGAAGGTCGTCTGACTTTTACGACTGATATCAAGGAACCTGTTTACAGTTCGCTTTTTGTTTTTATAGCAGTTGGAACACCTCCCGGAGAAGACGGTTCTGCGGATCTGTCATATGTTCTAAAGGCTGCGGAAGATGTTGCCCGTGTAATGGATAAATATACGGTTATCGTTGATAAATCGACTGTTCCTGTCGGAACAGCTTCTCTTGTCAAAGAACGCATTGCAAAGGTATTAAAAGAGCGTGACAGAACAGATATTGAATTTGATGTCGTTTCCAACCCTGAATTTTTAAAAGAAGGCAATGCTGTTGAAGATTTCATGAAACCTGAAAGGGTAATCATCGGTACTGATAATGTCAGAACTGCAGAACTGATGATGGAATTGTATTCTCCATTTGTCCGTCAAAATGACAGATTTCATGTAATGAATCTTGCTAGTGCTGAGATGACTAAATATGCTGCTAACGCAATGCTTGCAACACGCATAAGTTTTATGAATGAACTTTCAGTTCTTTGTGAAAAAACAGGTGCTGATATTGAAATGATCCGAAAAGGTATCGGTTCTGATTCAAGAATAGGAAAGGGATTTTTGTATGCAGGTATCGGATATGGCGGATCTTGCTTTCCGAAAGACGTTAAAGCTTTGATTAAAACATCTCATGATTACGGTATTGCACCTTATTTGCTTGAAGCTGTAGAGAAAGTAAATAAAAATCAGCGTGAGCGTTTTATAAAAAAAATTATTTCTCATTATGGTGAAGATATTAATGGAAAGATATTTGCTCTGTGGGGTCTTGCATTTAAACCACAGACTGATGATATCAGAGAAGCTCCGGCAATTGACATAATAAGGGAGCTTACTTCGCGCGGTGCTAAAATAAAGGCATATGATCCTATTGCCGCAGAAAATGTTAAAGCTGTTTTTGCAGATAAGGATATTGAATATTTTCAAAAAAATTATGATGCTCTTCAAAATGCAGATGCTCTTATTATTGCCACAGAATGGTTCCATTTCAGAAATCCGGATTTTTCAAGAATGAAATCGCTTTTAAAGCATCCGGTCATATTTGACGGAAGAAACCAGTATGAACCGAAGAAAATGAAAGAAGAAGGATTTACTTATTTCTGCATAGGCAGATGAGTGCTTTTTCAAAATCTTCCGGTGTTGTGATTTTAAAATTTAAAGCATTACCCTCAGTGAGGGTAATGTCTTCCCCCAAATCAACTACAAGTGAAACATCATCGGTATATTCTTTATCGGGATTTGCTTTTTGGTGTGCATGCATTATCAGATCGTATTTGAATGTTTGCGGAGTCTGAGCCATAAAACACGTTTCCCGCTGAGGAATGATTTTCAGGCGGTTATTTTCAAATATAGCGATTGTATCTGTTGCGCGTATATATGCCGCAGTAGCTCCGTTTAGACTCGCATTTTTTACGGAGTTTTCAATTATTATATCATCGATAAAAGGGCGTGCCGCGTCATGAATCATTACAATCGATTCGGCAGGGCAATTCAGATATTTTAGACCATTGTATGATGAGTCTTTACGCTGGGCGCCTCCTTCGGTTATGCCGATAAGTTTTTTGATTTGAGATTTATCTGCAATGGATTTAGTAAGCGGAAAATAGTCAGGATGAGTCACTATTACAATTCCGTCAACAATGCTGTTTTTTTCAAAAGTTTCAAGAGAATATGCAAGAATTGCTTTACCGTTGATTTCGTTAAACTGTTTCGGCAAAATTGTTCCTGCGCGTTTGCCGCTTCCTCCGGCAAGAATTATTGCATAACAGTTTCTTTCCTCAAACATAGTACAGCCTCTTGATTCAGAATTTAGAAAAATCCATATTATGTCAAATAATGTTTTTTGCAGGCTAAATTAGTATTTAAGTCAAATATGATTTAAATACTAATTTTGGATTTGATATTGTAAAAATCTAAAAACCAGTAGAAGCATACTGATTTAGCAATATATTGAAAATCGTGTTTCGTATTCATTGAATGGGTATTACTGCGGATAGTAACCGATGTATTGTAAATGTATTTCATATTTGTAAAATATGGTAATTAAATGAAAACTGATTAAAAATAAATGGCGACATGATTATATAGAATTTACTGTTTAATCAGAGGTTATGATGAAACTGCATTATATTCAGCATGTTCCGTTTGAGACTCCTGCGGGTATTCTAAAATGGGCTTCCTCGCGCTCTGTTGAAATTTCTTCTACAAAAATGTTTGAGTCAGCAATGCTGCCCGAATTGCCGGATTTAGATTTTCTGGTAATTATGGGCGGGCCGATGAGCGTAAATGAAGAATCTAAATTTCATTGGATGAAAAATGAAAAAAAATTCATTGAGAACTGCATATCTCATAATAAAAAAATACTGGGTATTTGTCTTGGCGCTCAGCTTATTGCAGATGTGCTCGGTGCTGAAGTCTCATCAAATAAAAATAAAGAAATCGGCTGGTATGATGTGGAGAAATGCACTGATATCAGAGTCACAAAACAATTCCCTGCAAAGTTTAAAGCTTTTCATTGGCATGGAGAGCGATTTAATATTCCTGATGGTGCGGCGAAAATTTTTGAAAGTGAAGCCTGTGATAATCAGGGATTTGTTTACGGAAACGCTGTCGGATTGCAATTCCATATTGAATCAGATGATTATTCAATTAAAGCAATGGTTGAAAATTGTGCGTCGGATATTGATAATTCAAGATATGTTCAGAATATCAATGAAATAATTGCAGGTAAATCCAATATACCGGTTAATTCCAAAATTATGATTTCTTTCCTTGATGATCTAATAATTCTTGATTAAACAAAAAATTCTTGATAAAATTATAAGCATTCTTGAAAATCTGTGTTACTGAAAATATTTTAGAACTTACGGTGATAGCAGATGAGAAAAGGTTTAGTAATTTTGTTTTTATTGATTTCTGGTGTATGTTTGGCATCAGATTACAAAGCGGCACTCGGTGCAAGGCTTGAAGCGGGCAGGGATGGGAATCATGGTTTGTCGTATAAGTATTTTTTTGCTAAACCGAATGCGGTTGAACTAATGGCTCTTTCTGATCTTGATAAAGGTGTTGAGTTTCATGCTTTCTATGTGTTTCAGAATAATCTTCCTGGTATAACTTCGGAATTCCAATGGTATGCTGGAGTCGGCGGGCATGTAGGATTCTGGGAAAAAGATACTCCTGTTGCCGGTCCTGACGGTTTAATAGGTCTTGAATACAGGTTCAAGCAAATACCTCTGGCTTTGTCTCTTGACTGGCATCCGCTTTTTAATATTGTGACAAAAAAAGATGACAGGTTTTACCCGCTAAAATTCGGCCTTTCTGCGAGGTATTGTTTTTGAGAAAAATCGGAGTTAATCTTCTTTTAAAAATATTTTTGATGTTCCTCCTGTTTGCTCAAATGCTCAGCGCCAACGGATTTTCTTCCGGAGGAGTAATGTCTGTTTATGATGACGGACCGTTTAATGCAGTAAAGAATCCGGCTCTTCTCGCTAGAACTGATTCATCAGTCGGTTTGTTTCTTTATGGTTCTCCGTATGCAAAAGGCAAATCTACTCTTTTGGAAATTAACGGTAATGATGACGGCAATATTAAAACAGATTCACGTAAATATGTATCCTCGAATTTATCATTTGTGAAATCCTTAAAGAAAGTTTCTTTTGGTTTATCATTTGCTTTGCAGGGTGATGATGATAATTATTATTCGCGTAAATCTAGTGGTTCATATTTTGGAGCCGACACTTTTTCAACTAATGAGAAACGTAATGCTGTAGGCGCTTTTCTCAGCGCCGCATATAAAATAAATTCTGCTTATTCCGTCGGATTAAGGATGTATACATCATATAAAAAAGAAAGCAATGAAGAATATGAATTTAACGTAATACGAACTGTCAAGGAAAAGAATACGGATTCATTTGCTATTAGTCCTGCTTTTGGTTTTAATATGAGAAGCAGAAAGAATCTAGTCGAATTTGGTTTTATACTTTCAGGCGGAACTTATGTAAAAAAAAGTATGACT
>DAOMHE010000089.1:0-9309 GCA_035430785.1 Spirochaetota bacterium
TTTTTAAAATAAATACGTTTAGGTGCATACTGAAGACGGGTATCTTCATCTTCTATCAAAAATGTTCCGCCAAAAACCATCTTTGTAGAAAGATCGAATTCTCGTACATTCTTTGAACAGGATAAAATCATTAAAGGCATAATAAAAACTAAAAACTTCTTCATAGATTCCCTCACAATTAATATTGATAGTCAAGATCCGATATATAAATCTATTAGTAAACCAATTATTAAACAGAAAAGTTCCGATTAATTTCCAAATTATTCTAAATTAATAGAACTGCCTCATTTCACCTTTTAATGATTCACCGCTTATATCTGCAAATTCTTTCAAAAGCTCTTTTTGCCTTGCATTAATCTTTTTAGGAACAGTCACATTTATTCTTACAAGCAAATCACCTTTTCCATGAGAACCGATGTAGGGCATTCCGCTTCCTCGAAGCCGGAAAATCTGATTATTCTCTGTTCCCTGAGGAATTTTCATCTTCAGTGTCTGATTATAGATAGTTGGCACTTCAATATCACCGCCGATGACAGCAAGAGGAAATGATATATCGACCGTACAGACCAGATCATTTCCGCTCCTTTCAAAATACTTATGCTTTTTAACATGAATTAAAACATAAAGATCTCCGGGTATTCCTCCACCCTGAGCATGTTCACCTTCACCCGTTATTTTCAAGCGTGAACCCGATTCAACACCTGCCGGAATTTTAATAGTTATTTTGCGTTTCTTCGCAATAAGCCCTGTTCCGTTACAAGATTTGCAGGGTGAAGAAATTATTTTACCCTGACCATGGCATTTATAACATGTCTGTGTAACAGAAAAAAATCCCTGAGCCTGACGGATTTGACCAGCACCATTACAAACAGGACAAGTGATTGGTTTTGAGCCGGATGCAGCACCAGTCCCCTCGCACGAAGTACACGGTTCGTGACGCGGAATTTCAATCTGAATTTCCTTTCCAGTTGCGGCCTCTTCAAGTTCTACTGCTAAATCGTATTGCAAATCGGATCCGCGTTTCTGCCGCTTTCCGCGCGAAGAAAAACCTGAGCCGAAAAATCCTTCAAATATGTCGCCGAAATCAAAGTCTCCGAAAATATCCGAAAAATCGCGGTATGCACCTTTACCGAAACCGTCAAAATTCCCGACACCTTCATGACCGAACTGATCATACTGCGCCCGTTTCTTAGAGTCTCTCAATACTTCATACGCTTCGGTTGCTTCCTTGAATTTTTCTTCAGCCTCGGCATTTCCCTTATTTCTATCCGGATGATATTTTAACGCGAGCTTACGGTACGCTGATTTAATCTCATCATCGTTAGCACTCTTCGCAACACCGAGTATCTCATAATAATCTCTTTTAGCCAAAGTCTTTCTCCATAAAAATGCGGAACGCATTTAATTAAACAGGCGGCAAACGCCGCCTGAATGGTTATTTTTTATCCTCATCAACAACTTCATAATCCGCATCGTAAACTTTACCGTCATCAGATTTTGAAGCATTGCCATCGGAAGAAGATCCGGCTTCAGAATTCTGCTGGGCACCGGCATTCTGCTGAGCAGATCCAGCTTCCTTGTACATGCGTTCTGCAAACTTATGGCTCGCAGTTTCAAATGCGGTTTTCGCAGTTTTGATTCTTTCGACATCATTTGATTCAAGAGCAGATCTGAGATTAACAATTTCTTTCTCAATCTGTTCCTTTTCGGCAGCTTCAACCTTAGAAGCGTTATCTTTCAGAAGCTTTTCAACCGAATAAATCATATTGTCCGATTCATTCTTAAGCTCAATAAGCTCTTTTGCCTTTTTATCCTCATCAGCATGAGCTTCTGCATCCCTAACCATTTTATTGATCTCATCTTCGTTCAATCCGCTTGAAGATTCAATTCTGATCTTCTGCTCTTTACCTGTTCCGAGATCTTTGGCTGAAACGTGAACAATACCGTTAGCATCAATATCAAAAGTTACTTCAACCTGCGGAACACCTCTTGGTGCAGGCGGAATATCAGAAAGCTCAAAACGTCCGAGAGTTCTGTTCTGCGCAGCAAGCTGGCGTTCACCCTGAAGAACATGAATTGTTACAGCAGGCTGGTTGTCAGATGCTGTTGAAAATATCTGACTCTTTCTTGTCGGAATCGTTGTGTTTCTTTCGATAAGTTTAGTCATTACACCGCCGAGAGTTTCGATACCAAGTGAAAGCGGAGTAACATCAAGAAGAAGAACATCATGAACATCACCGGCAAGAACTCCGCCCTGTATGCCCGCACCTACTGCTACAACTTCATCAGGATTAACTCCCTTATGAGGCTCTTTTCCGAATATGCGTTTTACAAGCTCCTGAACCGCAGGAATACGGGTAGAACCGCCGACAAGAATTACTTCATCAATATCAGCTGCTGTAAGACCTGCGTCTTTAAGCGCAAGATGACAAGATTCAGCTGATGACTCGATAAGATCTCCGCACATCTGTTCAAATTTTGATCTCGAAAGATTTATTACAAGATGCTTCGGTCCGCTCTGATCGGCTGTCAAAAACGGAATATTAATCTCCGTTTCCATTTTATTTGAAAGCTCAATCTTCGCTTTTTCTGCAGATTCTTTAAGACGCTGCAGAGCCATCTTGTCTTTCGAAACATCGATTCCTGTTTGTTTCTTAAATTCATCAATAAGCCACTGCATTATTCTAAGATCGAAATCATCACCGCCGAGATGAGTGTTGCCGTTCGTTGATTTTACTTCAAATACTCCGTCGCCAAGCTCAAGAACAGAAACGTCAAAAGTTCCTCCGCCCAAATCATAAACGACGATCTTGTGATTTTTCTTAGCCTTATCCAAACCGTATGCCAAAGCAGCAGCTGTCGGCTCGTTTATTATACGTTCAACTTCAAGACCGGCAATTTTACCGGCATCCTTTGTTGCCTGACGCTGTGAATCATTAAAATAAGCAGGAACCGTTATAACCGCCTTTGTTACGGGTTCACCAAGATAATCTTCTGCAGTCTGCTTCATCTTCTGCAAAATGCGGGCAGAAATTTCCTGAGGTGAAAACTTACCTGAAACGGTTTTAACATTAACGCCGTTCTTACCGTCATCTTCGATGTCATAAGGAACAAGTTTCTTCTCTTCTGTAATTTCGGAAAATGCACGTCCCATAAATCTTTTAACAGAACGGATTGTATTTTCAGGATTCGTTATAATCTGATTCTTTGCGACCTGACCAACAAGTCTTTCCCCTTTCTCAGTATATGCAACGATTGAAGGAGTTGTTCTCTGTCCTTCTGAATTCTGAATTACAATCGGCTCACCGCCTACCATTACGGAAACACATGAATTTGTTGTTCCGAGGTCAATACCGATTATTTTGCTCATAAAAATCTCCTTAATAGTTTATTTTATCAGTTCTGCTTCGGCAAAGGTTTTGAAACCTTCACTTTGGCGCTTCTTATTACAAAATCTTCAAGCTTATATCCTTTCTGATATACCTTTGTAACCGTATCAGTCTCTATGCCTTCCTGCATATCAATTTCAACAGCTTCATGAAAATTCGGATCAAATGGACAATTCTCTGCCTCAATTTCAGAAATAAAATGCTTTTGAAGCAAAGTTGCAATTTCTTTGGTGATAATAACAACACCTTCACTAAATGCCTTTTTAACATCTTCCGCTGAAGATTCGGCAGACATAGAATTTGCAGCTTCAACGGAACGGATTAAATCATCATTAATTTTAATAATCTCTCCTGCTATTCCTACAACAGACATTTTCTTATTCTGTTCTTCCGTCTTCGCAATGCGTTTTCTGAAATTGTCAAAATCGGCCTTGTTTCTAAGAAGAATGTCCTTCAAAGACGCGATTTCCTGATCTTTTTTGCAAAGTTCAGCTTTAAGCAGCTCAATATCACCGGAACAAGAGCAGCCAGAATCTTCACAGTATTCGTCATTTAAAGCACTGGATGAATCTGCATCAGATTGAACACTTTCGGCTGTTTCTTCGATCTTTTCTTCTTCTCTTTCTTTTTCTTCTTTCTTCATTATCTCACCTTATTATCTTGATACACTTGAAAGAAAGTTTGTCACCAGTCTGCCGGTATAATCGACAAGAGGAACAACTTTTCTATAATCCATACGGGTCGGACCTATAACGCCCAGAACTCCCGCATTTTTATTACCAATTTTATAACAGCATGCAACAAGACTGCATCCCACAACATAACTATTATCGATTTCTGAACCGATAAACGTCTGAACAGAATCAGAGTCCATAGTCCGCTGCATTATTTCCGCTAAATTTTTCTTTTCTTCGATAAGGCGGAGAAAGGAAGTTAAAACTTCCTTCTCAATCATATCAGGAATATGCAGAATGTTTTCAATTCCTTCAATAAAAATATCCTGCTCATTTATCGAATTCAAGGCTAACTCAACTACATCAAGACATATCTGTTCATCTGAACCCGAATACTTCTGTCTCATTTTTCCGAGAATGTCTGTTTTGATATCATATATAGAAAAACCGGCAAATTCACTGGATAAGATATTCGAAGTTGAAAACAATATATCTCTTGTTACTCTTTCGGAAATTGCTATTTTTTTATTTATTACAACACCTGTTCGGGTCACAATAATAAGGAGTACTGTTTCAGGATCAATGGATACAAGCTCAATCTGCTTTACAGCAGTAAAATCAGGATTAGGAGTTAAAACGATACCTGCAAGCCTTGAAACAGAAGAAAGCATTTTTGTAATCGACATGAACATTTTATCCAGATGCACTTCGCTGCGCATGAAATCATCACGGATATAACCATAGTCGAGATCACTGATATCGTAAGAATCAGAAAGAAAATCAACAAAATATCTATACCCGGTATCCGTAGGAATTCTTCCTGCCGAAGTATGCGGATGAGTTAGAAAACCCAATGACTCAAGATCATACATTATATTTCTCATAGTTGCAGGAGAAATGCTGAAGGAATATTTTTGAACAAAAGAACGTGACCCTACCGGCCGCCCTGTAGCGATATATTCCTGCACAATCGATTTCAAAACTTCTGATTCTCTTTCAGTTACAGCTCTCATACATACCTATCAGCACTCAAAATATGGGAGTGCTAACAATATAATAAGACCGCCCTTGAGCGTCAAGTTTTTTAATCGAGCAGATTAAAGATTCAGATAAATTTCCAATAAAACCAAAAAAATTAAAAAAACTTCTCAGCGCTTTCGTAATAAATTCTGAGGAGTATTTATGACAAAAATAAGATCAACGGTACTAATCAATAAAAATGCGTTATCTCACATTTCAGGATTATCGCGGAAAAATAGAAGCACAATATCAAAAGTAATAGAAAGAACATTAATGGAAATGATCAAACAGCGGCTATCCTTTAATAAGGTAAAGATTTTCTCATCCGTGAAATATCAAAATCGCGGAGGAGAATACGCTCTAGTTCACTACAACACAGACCCTAGTACATATGAATCTTTACTTGACATCAGAAAAATTGCGAAATTATCGATATCAAGAATGCTTAGCGATTTTATTTTGAATTATCTAAACGATAATCAAAACATCGAACGCTTTTTCTCTTTTCATAATAGTAAACGGGATAGGAATCAAATCAATTATATAATTATGTCTCATTTTAACATAATAAATCAAACCTTAAACCTAGTAATAAAAGCAAAACTCGAGTAGAAACGGCTCAATCAGAGCTTACAAGTTTGATTTGACAAAAATCGACATTTCAGACTCTCTGTTCTCATGGGGTGATTATATGAGTATGCCTGGATTCGGAGAGTTAGTAGTAATTTTTTTAATAATACTTTTTGTTTTCGGAGCCGGTAAAATCCCGAGAATTGCCAGAGAAATAGGTTCGGGCATAAGAGACTTCAAAAAAGCGATGAACGGCGACGATTCAAGTGAAACCGAAGAAACTAAAACGAATAAGAAAAGCAAAAAAGCATGATTATTCTTTCAGGTTCTGATTCACTTCTCGCTCAAAGTATACTTCCTCTTCTTAGGGAGAAGACTAAGGTTTTTGCCTTTGATCGCACGAGAGGAAGTATAAACGATTCGAACTTTCTTATGAAGCTGGCAGAAGAAACAAAAGCCTCTATTTTTATTAATTGCGAAGAAATGAATAACGCCGAAGAGTGCGCCTACAAAAGAGAAGAAGCATACAGCATCAACTCTTTCGCCGCAGGAGAAATCGCCAAGGTCTGCAGGAATTTCAACATTAAACTAATTCACGTCAGTTCGAGCTTCGTTTATAGCGGAATAGAGAACATTCCCTACTCCGAATCTGATGTTGCCGATCCGCAAAACGTTATGGGCGACTCCAAACTATTTGGCGAAAAAAAAATAATTGAATCCGGGTGCGATCACATAATTTTAAGATTTCCCCAGATTTACGGTAAGGGAAACTCTTTCATTACTGATGTTCTCAGAGATTCAAGCGGATCCCGCCTCATCAAGGGTCAGATTATTTCCTCTTTATATTCAAAAGATGCAGCATCTATTATAGATCTAGCTATAGAAAAAAATCTCTCAGGAATATATAACGCATCTAATTCCGGCGGTTCGGATATATTTGAATTTTTTAATTATTGCAACAAGCTTCTCGAAAAACATTCAGGGAAAAATATTATCGCGAAATTTACTCCCGTTGACTATGCCGATTTCCTGAGCGCTTCCGAACCGATTTTGTACAATAACCTAAATATTTCAAAAATTGAAACAGCACTTGGGATCAAATTGCGCTCCTGGCAGGAAGCTCTCGAAGAATACATGAAAGATTACCATCAATTTATATAAATTTCAGCGATTTCAGCTTTGAATCAGCTGTAAAATTTTTTCTTTACAAATTAACCACAGACATATAGTATTCATAACTATCGGAGACTCTTATGCAAATTAACTTTCGTGACCAGGGTGAACACAAGATTCTATCTATAAACGGAGAAGTAGATCTCTACAATGTCGGTGAACTAAAAAAAATACTTTTTGCAGCTACAGACGGATCAAATAAAAGCGTGGTTATCGACATGAGAGACGTAAATTATATGGATTCCTCCGGAATCGGAGCTCTAGTAGCCGGACAAAAGAAAATGAAGGCTCTAGGGGGAAAATTCCTTCTTCTCAATATCAGCGACGACGTATTAAACATCCTTAAGCTGGCTACACTTGATAAATTTTTCACGATACTTGAAGACGAGTCAGAATTAGTTTAAGAAGTCCGCTTCATTATCAGAACGGTCATATCATCATGGGGAGGAACTTCTCCCCTGAAGTTGTCAACATCATCGACAATCAGCCGGTTCAGTTCATCTGCATTCATATCAGCATTAGAAGCAACTAGATTCTGAAGCCTGTTTCTTCCATACTCTTCTTTTAGAGAATTTCTCATTTCAGTGATTCCATCTGTATACATTACCACAATATCTCCGACTTCAAACGGAATCTCAGCCTGAAGATATTCAGAGTCCTCCATAATCCCGATAGGAACACCATCCAGCTTTGTCAGAGAACACTTTTTGTGTTTTGCTCTATAGCAAAACACCGGTCCGTGACCTGCATTTGAAAATGATATTTTTCCTGTTGATTTATCAAAAATAATAAAAAGAAGTGTCGCAAACTTATCAATTGCGAAATCCGCGCTAAGCGATCTATTGATTGAACTGACTATCTTTGCACATTGAATTGTTTTCATCTGATGTAGCGCCGACACAAAAACTGTACGAATCATAACCATTACGAGTGAAGCAGGAATTCCCTTTCCGCTCACATCACTGATAAGGGCGCCCACTCTGTTTTCATCAATTTCTTTATAATCGAAATAGTCTCCGCCTACCCCCTTTGCCGCACGGGTATAGCCTTTAATCTGTATACCGTTCTTATCATAAAAACTCATAGGATTAAGCCCTTCCTGGATTTCTTTAGCAACATCCAGCTGTTCTTGCATCAATGCGGACTCAATCTCATTCTTTTTTGAATCTTTAAGTTCACCAGTCATTAAATTAAATTCACGGGCAAGAAGACCTATTTCATCTCTGGTTTTCACATTTATTTTATAATCCAAATCCCCTTTACCAATTATGGAAACCCCTTTAGATAAAGTCTTAAGTGGTTTCGTTGTCACATGAGCCAGAAAAAAAGCGATTATTATTGAGCCTATAACCGCCGCCAGCGTTATAAATCCCGCCATATTTCTTATTCTCTTTACCTGTTCACGGATCATTTTATCGGAAAATCCGAGTCTGACAACAGCAAGCTTCATTTCTTTCTGGGTTCGATGATAAACAGGAAGAGCAAAATCAAATATTTTACCTTCAGGATCTTCAGAATCTGTGATGGAAACCTTTCGGACAATATTCTTCTCTCCATAAGAAAGAATATCCTTGACGGAAGACTTATCAAGAACTGTTCCATTAAGCTCGGTTTTCGAACTCTTTATCACAAGGCCTTCGGTGTTAAAAACATGCACATAACGGATGGAATCTTTCATTTTCCCGGACTTAAGAATATTATCTACCGCAACACCTATCGCTAAATCATTTTCCGTACTAAGAGCATCTTCGGCGATATTAGCCAGATTAACAGTTTCACGGGAAGCGTAGTCCTCGATGGAACGAGTCATAATATTTATCTCGTCTTTCATAAAAAACCAGGAAACTGAAGCAACAAGCGAAGCCGATAAAAAAACCATCGCCAGGGAAAATTTGTATTTTAGAGAAAATCTCGCTCTGTTTTTTTCTTTTTTCATTTACCACTGCTACTGTTTCAGCAAAATTAAAGTTTGCCTGATATTATTTTTAGCTTTTTCATGATTCGGGTCAATTGCAAGCACTTTTCTCCATTCGGCGATGGCATCCTGATACCTGTTTGCCGAATAATAATTAATTCCTCTGAAATATAATTCACGCACTCTTGCTTCCTGCTCGGCAGTAAGCGCTTTTTTCACAGGAACTGTTGAACCTGATGCCCGGAGTTCGGCTTCAACACGATTCAAGGCTACTATCGCCTTTGTGTTTTCAGGATCTCTGTCTACAACCCATCTGAAATTATCACGTGCGTTTCTTAAATTAGCGGCTCCGCCTCTATTATAATAAGCAAGAGCTGCATTATATCTATCCTGTATCTCCTGAGGTGTCGCCGTAAGATTCACATCTGCCGGCTGACGTACGGGTTTTCTGGAAGCAAGCGCTATCAAATTTGCAATATCCGGATATTCCGGATTTACCGATTTTAATATTTCAAATTTTTTCAAAGCTCTTGCATTTTCTTTTTTATCAAGCAGCTCGCGGCCTTCG
>DAOMHE010000090.1:0-9271 GCA_035430785.1 Spirochaetota bacterium
AATAAAAAAATCCGGTGATAAACTCGTTCTTTCATCCGGCTCGTCAATCTACGTATACTCCGTAAATGAAAAGAAAATCGAGGCGCTTGATTCAGTCAGATATTCATTCATATCAATTTCTTTCCGCTTTGTTGTTTATTCGGCTTTAATGGTGTTTATTGTCTCACTATTTATTATTTTGTCATTTTTGTATAAAGAAGTTTTTCATTCTAAAATTCCTTCGATGGTTTCGAGAAGTATTGTTTTAATTTTTGCGATAGGTGTTTCTACTTTTCTCGTTACGATGTTTATTCTTAAAAATTTTTCTGAACGATATACCCGTACTATTACAGAACGCAGTTCACAGATGGTACAGCTGATTCCAAAGGCGATTGACGGAGATCTTATTTCTAAAATCGATACTCAGGAAAAATTCATGAATGAAGATTACCGGAAGATACGTTCTTCACTGGTATCTCTTTTTAATAATAATAAAGATCCGTGGAATGACCGTTATTATTATGCGGTCTATCGCGTGATGAACGATTCACTTTACGGATTCATGTATCTTAATGACGGGATCAGCACTTTTCATCCGTTTGATTATTTTGCCGATCCCGGGAGTTCATACAGAAAAGCATATTCCGGAGAAATCATTTCCGAGACGGATACCGATTCATGGGGCAGCTGGATATACGCTCTTGGTCCGATAAGGAATTCGAAAGGTGAGGTTGTTGCAGTTCTTGAAGTCGGAACCGACCTTTACAGTTTTGACCGCGAAAACATGAGACTTGTAAAGAAAGTCGTCATCGATGTGATAACTCTGCTTGTTGTTTTTATTCTGCTTTTAATTGAATTCACTTACCTTGGACAGCTTTCTGCAAAAAGAAATCTTTCTAAAAAAACGGATAAGGATTACTCCGATACTTTTTTTTCTCGACCGGTTTTCTTTATGTATTCATTCGGTATATCCATGTCAGTTGCTTTCATTCCTATTCTGATGAAAAAAATATACGTCCCGGTTTTCGGAATGCCGCAGGATGTTGTTATTGCTCTTGCTTTCAGCGTTGAAGCACTATTCTTCGCTGTATTTCTTTTTGCCGGCGGAATTATCGTTGAAAAGTTAAACTGGCGTAATTTGAAATATATCGGTCTTGCTCTTTCAATGTCGGGGCTTTTCCTCTGCGGTTTTACATCCGACATGTTTGTTTTTCTGGCTGCTCGCGGTATAGTCGGCGCGGGAAGCGGTCTGATTCTTATAGCATGCAGGAGTTTTATAAATTTCGAACAGAATTCTGAAAAGAGATCAGTTGCGTATTCTCATTTTTATTCCGGCGGTATTGCCGGAGTTAATGCCGGTGCGGTATTCGGTGCGTTTTTTGCAGATCAGTTCGGTTTTTCTTTTGCATTTTATCTTGCTGTTTCAATTCTGCTTATTGCACTTCTGATTTCAGTCAGCATTTTTAAGAATATGAAGATTAAAGCTTTACCGCCTTCGGAAGAACATCTTATGCGTTCAGTTCTTAGATTTATCTCAAACAGAAAGGTTATGTTTTATCTTATTCTAGCCGTTCTTCCGACTTATGCGGCGGGGATGTTCCTTTCATACTATGTTCCTTTATTCAGCGAATCTCACGGACTTTCTGTAACGGACACTGGAAGACTGATTATTTTAAACGGTCTTTTTATCATTTATCTCGGACCTCTTCTCACTCGTTTTTTTAAGAGAAGAATGAGTGACAGAAATGCATTGATACTTGGTTCATTCGGATGGGCTATATCGCTCGGAATTTATGCCGCGACAGGAAGTATCGGCGGTGTTGTTGCCGCTCTTGTTCTGATGGGAATTGTTGAAGGATTCTGTGTTTCAGCACAGAACGATTATTTTATGAATCTTCCAATTGTAAAAAAAATAGGTTCGGACAGATCTGTTTCTTACATGGAGCTTGCGAGCCGCGGTGCCGAAATGTGTGCTCCCGTTATTTTTGCTTATGTTCTGACGATAGGTGAACGAAGCGGTATCGCGCTTTTTGCCGGAGGCGTAATACTTATGACAATTGTTTTTACGATCACAAGCCTTGAAACAGGGATCAGAAAAGGTAAAGGACGTGTTTAATGTCTAAACTTTTTAAAACAACCATTCTTATTTTTGTTATAATTCTATCTGCATTAAGCATAGCAGGTATAGCTTTCTTTAGAGGTGATGTTTTTTCAAACTCTTTCAGTGCAGTGCTTCCTTTTGAATATCCCTTATTCTCGGCATCAGACGGAAACGGATGTGTTTATATTATAGACAGTTCACAGCGCAGAATTTTAAAAACTTCATTGGACGGTAAAGTTCTCCTTCTTATAGAAGGCGGAAAAAGAAAAAAGAATTCATTCTATAACGCTTCAGAGATATGTCCTCTTTCCGACGGATCATTTTACATTATTAATGTGATTCCGGATTCGGGCGGCTTTTTTACAGAAGCAGAAGAAATACAGAAATATTCTTCGTATGGAGAATATCAGCATACGGTTTTCAGAAGGGAATATTCGTCCGGTGAGAAGAAATCATATCTTGTTCAAAGAGGGTCACTGCAGAAACTATCAGGTGACAGCTCCGGAATACGCTGGTACGAAATTGATGAAGAAGGCGTCATTGAATATTTCTCATCGGGTTCGTCACAGATTTCATCAAATAGAATATTTTCCATGAAGTCAGCAGCCGCATACATTTCTTTTGTAAGCGGAGATAATTCTTCGCTGTTTTTTTCGACAAAGCGCGGAGAGATTATTAAAACTAAATCCGGAAAGAAAGAAACTGTTTATTCATATTCCGGTGAAAATGAAAAAACTTTTGTTCCATGGGATATTTCCGTATTCAATAAAAAAATCTATTTCACGGATATCGCAAATGCCGGTATATATGTTTATGACGGTGAAAAAACTAAAAATATATTTTCTTCTGAAGATCTTGTTTCTTTTGATAATATATCAACGAATATTCCATATTACCGTTTGTCAATAAACTCAAAAGGAGATTTATTTACCTGCCGTGATAACACCGTAATAGGTTTGATTGACGGAAAAGTAGTATATAACAGAGAGACGGGATCGAGAAGCTTTTCTTCAATATTTGTTTTAATATTACTTCAGATTACTTTTGCTATATCCGTTTTGATTTTCTTATCTTCAATAATTTATTTTTATATAAACATTATGAAGCGTAAAATATCCCTGATTGTAAAACAGCTGATATTTGTTCCTCTCATTGTGTTTTCGATTGCGGCGGCATCCCTTTATGTTTACCGGAATATGTCTTCACGTCATGAAGACCTCCTGAAAAGCAAAATTGCATTTATGGTTCAGCAGATGGCGAATTCAATTGATTCCGGTAATATTGAAAAAATAAATTCAGTTTCCGACTATATGAATGATAGCTATAAATCAATCCGGCAGGAACTTCATTCTGCTTTGAATGATAATTCGGATTCATGGAATTACGGGTTTTATTTTGCTCTGCACGGAATTAAAAACGGCAATATTTCTTCCATGATGTTTTTGAATGACGGGATTACAGCATTTCATCCATTCAGTTATCTGAATGACCCGGAAGGAATCTATAAGCGTGCCGAAAAGGGCAGCATTGAAATTGAAAAAAGCACTGATGCATGGGGAACATGGTTTTACGGCGTGGGGCCTGTCTATTCAAAAAGCGGAAAAGTAATTGCGCTTCTTGAAGTAGGCAAAGACAATCTTTCATACGAAACTGACAACCGCAATCTGTTTAAGAAAATGGTGCTGTACGTCGGTGCAATCAGTGTTTTGATGATTTTTCTTTTCGGATTATTAACCTATGTAATTTTATCATCTGTTAGAAATTTGAGCCGCGGAGCAGGCAGAATAAGCGAGGGTCACTGGGATGTCGAAATTCTTCCGAAAAGCAATGATGAAATTGCCGATCTCACGCACGCATTTAACCGAATGGCAAAATATGTCAGAAATTATATTTCCGAAATAACCCAGCTTAACAAGGCTTATCATGGTTTTGTTCCGATGGAATTTCTGAAATTTCTCAAAAAAGAAAGCATCATTGATGTCAGGCGCGGTGATCAGACTCAGCAGGAAATGACGGTTATGTTTACCGATATACGCTCATTTACGGATATTTCGGAATCAATGTCTCCGAAAGAAAATTTTGATTTTTTAAATTCTTATCTCGGACTCGTAGGTCCGCTTGTCAGAAGCAACGGCGGTTTCATCGATAAATATATCGGAGACGCGATTATGGCGCTTTATCCGGTGAGTCCGGATGACGCAGTAAAAGCCGCATTGGATATTCAAAAAACTATTTATGAATACAATCAGAAAAGGTCTGAAAGCAATTTGATGCAGATTGCAATAGGTACGGGAATTCATACAGGTCTTCTTATGCTTGGAATTCTCGGTGAAGACGAGAGAGTTGATTCTACAGTTATTTCCGATAATGTCAATCTTGCAAGCCGCATCGAAGGTCTCACAAAAAAATTCGGCGCGAATATTATTATAAGTGAAACGACATATGAAGGCATGAAAGTGCGCGGTCTTTATACTTTCCGTTATCTCGGAATGATCCGCGTGAAAGGGAAAAAACAGCCGGTCGGAGTATATGAGGTTCTTGACGGCTGTTTTGCCGAAGAACGCGAAAACAAGATCAAAGCATCCTCTCTTTTGGCAAAAGGAATCGTCGAATTTAAGAAAGGTGATTTCCGCCTTGCAGGGGGTTATTTTAAAAAGGGAACGGAAAAATATCCTTCTGACTTTGCATTTAAAGTTTATCTTGACATTTGCCGTGAATGTATCAGAAATCCGAAACCGGACTTTGACGGTTCGATTGTGTTTCTCGATAAATAAGGAGCATATATGGATTCTACGCCATTGCTTTTGAAGTTGTTAAAGGATGATAAATTTCTGCCTGAATTAATTGCCGCAGATAGAAAAACAAACCGGAAGAAAAACGGAAAAATTCTGTTGTATATCGGCAATTCCCGTCCAAGAGGAAGAATCGATTACGGTCTGCGATTGATAGATGAACTTGAACACTCGGGAAACTGTGTAACAGGTTTGATAATTGAACCGGATGATCCGTTAAATATTAATCCTCAGATACAGGCTATTAAAAGATTTTTTCTTCCGGCGGAGCTTTCTGCCCGGCAGTCAGTTATAAAAAAAAATTTTACTGATCCTGAAGCTTCAAAAAAGATTCAATTTTTTCTTGATGATATTTCTTCAGCCGAATACGACACGGGAGTTGTTTTTTACGGAAACTGGGTTCCCCCTCAGCTCTTTAAAATTCCGCGTAACGGTTTTATCAACTTTCATCCCGGACCGCTTCCGTTTCTAAAAGGTATGGAGCCGGATACATTCGCAGTTCTAGAAGGCTGGAAGAAGATATGGGGAACAGTTCATAAAGTCGATGAGCATTTTGATACAGGGCTAATCATAGCCATGACGAAAAAAGTTAAAATCAAAAATTATTCTACCCCTGTAAGCATTCTGCATTCTCTTACTCTTGAAGGAATTAAAACAATATCAAAAGCATGTTCAATGATTCATAACCGCAAAAAAAAATGCGTGTTTTTGAAAAATAATCCGGGTTCAAGTGCTACTATAGAAAAAGCTTTCGATGAGTCATTCATAAATTGGGAAACGGACAGCAATGAAATGCTTGATAGAAGGCTTCGCGCTTTCTGCGGTCAGGATATAGGCATACGTTTGAAAGCATCGATATTTAACGATACGTATTTTGTTTATAATCTTGAAAGCTTTTATGCAAGGCTTGATGGAAAACCAGGCGAGGTAATAGGTTTTTATCTGAAAAACGGCAAATACTTGTATCAGCCGATTATAAAAACTATTGAAGGCGCGGCAGTTATTCTGCTTGGAGAAAAAGTAAATATGACCGAGTTGAAACGCCCTGAAAACAAATATTATCCCGAATGGCAGATTCCTCCGCGAAAATCTAAGAAGATAGCTGATATCAAAACGCTGAAATACAGCATAAACAAGTATAGAGATATCATCAGAAAAGAGATTTCATAATAAAAAAAGCTTTTAACTTTTTTATCCCGGTAAAAAAATGACAAAATGAATTTCAGGTTCTGCAAATATATTTTGCAGAACCTGATTTTAGAAAAATGTTATTGGAGATGAAATGGAATTAAAAGTAGATGAAAATGCAAAGGCGCTGATATTCGATATAGACGGAACTCTTGTCGATACGATGGAAATTCATTACAAGGCATGGGAAAAAATGTTTGCCCTGCAGGGGTTTAATTATCCTAGAGAAGTATTTTATGAACTTGCCGGAATTCCGACTTATAAAATAGTTCCGATTTTAAATGAAAGATTTAATCTCAAACTTGATCCTGAAGAGACCATGAATGAAAAAGAAAAGTATTTCATGGAGCTTTTCGGCGCTGTCAAGGAAATCAAGGTTGTTAGTGATATTGCGAGAAAGTATCATGGTGTTCTTCCGATGTCACTGGGAACCGGCGGCAGAAAGGATATAGCTCAGATGACAATGGAAACAGTGGGTCTTTCTAAGTATTTTAATATCATGGTTGCAGCCGATGATGTCATTCACCACAAGCCGGCTCCTGATACATTTTTAAAATGTGCAGAACTTATGGGAGTAGAACCGCGTTTCTGTCAGGTGTTTGAAGACGGCGAACTCGGATTGCAGGCTGCCCGCACAGCCGGAATGATCGCGACCGATGTGAGACCGTATCTGTAAATCATAAAGCATGAAGGGAGTCTGATATGCTTAATATTGTTTACTCTAACAGACTTGAGAAGCTTGCAGAAATTTATGCACAGAAGCTTTCTCAAAGACAGTTAAGCATATTCGATAAAGAACAAGTAATAGTTCAGACAGAGGGAATGTCCAAATGGCTGACTTTGAAATGCGCTGAACTTAACGGAGCAGTTTCGGGACTTGAATTTTCAACGCCTGTTCCGTTTTGCGTCAGCATGATGAAGGAATCTCTCGAACGTGATTATAATATTCCGGATAAGCATGCTCTTGCCTGGGCTGTATTTTCATTTTTATCTTCAGAACAGGGGCATGCCGCCGAATTTGCAAAAGCCGTTTCATATCACGGGAATGATGCTCTGCGCACATTTCAGCTTGCTGCGAGAATAGCTGACCTTTTTGACCAGTATTCTCTTTACCGTACGGATATGGTTGCTGCGTGGGATTCCGGTAAAATGATTCTTTCGGAAAATGAAAAACTTCCGGAAGAATTTGCATGGCAGTATCATCTGTGGCGGAAAATATTTTCTGAATATAATCACCGCGGACAAGTTCTCTCTGATTTTCTTCAAAGTTCTGTTGTTCCTCAGATAAAACATGTTTCACTTTTCGGAATAACATCTCTTTCCGAATATGTTCTGCGCGCATACGGCAAGCTTGCCTTAACAAATGAAATCGATGTTTATGTGCTCAATCCTTCGCCTGAATTCTGGCAGGATATCCGCTCGAAAAAAGAAATACTTTATCACAGTCTCAAAAACGGATCGGACGGATATTATGAAGAAAGGAATCCTCTTCTGGCTTCATATGGAAAACTCTCAAGAGAGTTCTTGAATATTCTTTATGATAATTTTTCTGATTCTGATATCTTTACTGAAGACGATTCGGCTTTTTCGTTACCGGAGGGAGAATCTCTTCTAAATCTAATTCAAAAAGATATTTATAATCTTGAAAGTTCTAAGCATAAAGTCAAACCTGACGATTCGGTTCTTGTTCATGCCTGTCATTCGCCTTTGAGGGAAGTTGAAGTACTGTATGATTATATACTTGATGCATTGTCGAATGATAAAATATCACCTGAAAATATAGTAGTAATGGTTCCGGATATTTCGGGGTACGTGCCTTTCATCGAAGCAGTTTTTTCATCACCTGAAAATGAAAGAATGAGAATTCCTTATTCGATTGCCGACAGGAAAGCTTCATCGGAAAGCGCGTTTATTAATTCGTTTGCAGATTCTCTTAAGTTTGCACAAAACAGATATGCTTTATCGGCATTTGCCGCAATTTTTAAATCAGATCCTGTAAAAAGAAAATTTAATATGAAAGGTGAAGATGCGGATCTTGCTCTTAAATGGCTTTATGAGGCAGGAACGAGATGGGGGCTTAATTCAGATCAGAGGAGGAAGGATTACGGACTCGATTTTTCTGAATATTCATGGACTGATTCTTTACGGCGCATAATTACCGGTATCGGATACGGTGAAACAACAGATGTTGTCGGAAAGTATATTCCTTATCCTGAAATAGAAGGCAGTTCAATCGAAGTTTTTTCATCAGCTTTAAAGCTGTTCAGACTGCTTACAAAACTTACTTCATCATTTTCTGAGACAAAAAGCATTGCGAAATGGAATGATGTGATGATAGAATTCATGCAGAACGCATTTGATGTTGATGAATATTATACTGATTACAGATATATTGTTAAGGTTATGAAGCAGATTGAGGAGGCTGCTTCAACAGCCGGAAATGATCTGCAAACAGGTTTTGACGTTTATTATTATGAACTTATGAGACAGATTGATTTTGATACTTCACAGAGAGGATTTATTTCGGGCGGCATAACTTTTTGTCAGCTTCTGCCTTTGCGTTCAGTACCATTTGATTTTGTCGCAATACTCGGCCTTAATACCGGAGAATTTCCGCGCAGTGCGAATAATCTCGGTTTTGATATCATGTATTATAGGCGGAAGAAAGGCGACCGCTCGGTAAAAAATGACGACAGGGATTTATTTCTTGAGAGTATTTTATCGGCGAGAAAAAAACTGCATCTGTCATATACGGGACGCGACAGTAAGACTAATGAAGAAAAACCTGCTTCAAGCGTTCTTTCCGAATTTATTAATTATATCCGTGATTATTACTACGGCGATGATTATAAAGAAATATTGATCAGAGAACATGCTTTAAAGGGATTTTCTGAAAAATACTTTGACGGAAAAGATAAAAGATTTTTTTCATATTTTTCCGGAAGAATTGTAATGCCGAAAACGCATACAAATCGTCATGAAACGCCTCCAATTAATCAAGAGCTTTTGTCGATAACTCCTGAAATGTTTTCTCTTTTTTTCTGCAATCCGATAAGTTATTATTTTGAAAAGAAATGCGGAATAGAAATTAAACCCTTAAATGATTATGATAATGATTCAGAACCTCTTTTGCTTACAAGAGGAGTAAAAAAAGAAAATGCCAGAAAAATAGAATCTTATTTGCGAAACGGCTATGACATTGATTTCATAA
>DAOMHE010000091.1:0-9199 GCA_035430785.1 Spirochaetota bacterium
GCAAAACCGGGTAAAGGGCGTGGAACGCCCTTTGAAATTATTGCATGATCCATGCAAATAACAGATTACAAAGACGAAGTCTTTGAGAGTAATCCCGACTCTCGGGAAAATGGATTCCAAAGGCGAAGCCTTCGGTCGCCACTGCGAACAATTAATTCCTTGACTTTTAACAAAATATGACGAGAACATAGCTAACCGGCAAAACGGTATATTTTAGGAGAGTTTTATGAACAGAAGAATGCCAGTTCTGCTTTTAGCGGCGGTTTTTTTGATATCAGGCGCGCTGCTTGCACAGTTTAAACCATCGGGCGGGTCAAACCCTCACTCAGTGGTAAAAAAACTGAGCATAGACAACTTCAGAGCTATAAAAAATCTTTATTTTGCCATCATGAATTTCGGCGGAGGAGAAGCAGAATTCAACCGTCTTGTATCGGGTTACGCTTCAGCGACTTCAAAGTATTTTGCAAAAGAATACGATGATTCTGCCGCAGCTTTTAAGCTGAACGAAAAGGACATTATAGAAACAGGGATGTCAATCGCGGCAAAATACAAAGATTCTACTTCAAAAATGCACACAGAAATAATCGAGATTCACACCAAATATACAATAAAACTTTCGCTGGACGGAAAAAAGGCCGATCCTGCGCTTGAAAAACTTCTCAACGAAGCTTCAGAGTCGCTTGCAAAAGCAAATGATTTCTACATTAGAAAGAAACCTGTAAATGCAATCGATCTTTACCGCAGATCAAAAGAAAAAATTCTTCTTTATTATGAAGCAATCAAACAGCCTATTCCGCAGGAATACGAAAAAGACAAAAAGGACAATGCCCTTGAACTTTACGTCTCAAAGGAAAAGGAAAATTAAAAAATCAGCCCGCCGCAAGGCGGGTTTTTTATTCCATATTATCAGAAATTTCCGCACTCTTTTTTAAGACTTTAAGCGACCTCACTCTCACTTCGGCATTAAGACTTACGAGAAGTTCCTTGATTCTGACTGACAATTCAGCATCAATAACAAAACCTTCAAGCGCAGAAAGAAGAGCGCAAAGATATGTATGCTTTTGCAAATTCTCCTTTTTTAAAACTTCCGCACGGATTAGCGGATAGGCCTTAACATCCCTGTATGAAAGCGAATTCAATGCCGCAATCCTTACGCTTAAAGAATCATCCGAAATGACCATCGGGAAATACTCATTCTGAATCCTTCCGATCTTTGAATGGTCTATCGAAAACAATCCCTTCACCGCAGCTTCGCGAATCATCCAGTTAGCATCGTCATATGAAAAAATAAAAATATCAGCGCATGCAGGGCTCTTAAACTCCGCAAGAACCTTCAGAGCTTCCAGGCGGATAACATAATCATTCTTTAACTGCGCTATTTCCGAAAGAACGGATATTGTCGAAGGTGTATTAAACTGAGCAAGCGAACGAACAGCTTCAATTCTTACTTTGTTATACGGATCAGAACTTGCTTTCTGCAGAAATTTTTCCGTTCTTGAATACGGGTATTTTGAAGCAAGATTAACCGCGTTTCTGCGGTCGATCCAATACGCACTTTGGTATTGCTTTTCCGCTATCGAAATAGTCCGGAGATATTCCTGCATTTTTGCTTCATCGGCGGTATTATGAGAACATGACAGATGAAAAAAAAACGACACAACAAGAAGTAAAATAATATTTCTGCTCATCTTATTTTGCTTCTTCAGCATAATCGGCATGCATCCTTTTGCTGAATTCCTTATCTCCCCAGACAGAATCAACTATTGATGACTGCACCGGAGTTTTATAGTAAGAATCATAATGAATCAGCTTGAACTTTTCGCTTTCAACCCCTTCGGAAAAAGTATCAATCTTCGCAAGAATTTCCTCAAATGAAAGAATCTTCTCTTTTATCTTTTCTTCACGTGTAAGATGCGGCTGAATCCGCGCAAGAAAGGCATACCTCTTCGCTTCCTTTAGTCTTTTCATCGCACGGGAATATTTATGCAGTCTTAGTGAATAAAGCAGGGGCTTATAGTTATCGGCCATTGTCGCTTCAATCTTCGCGCTCGCAAGCTCCCGGTAACCGAGTTTAAGATAATGCTTCGATTTCGCGTCTCCTGAATTTACAGCCAACGGAGCAAACTCATCAAGCAGAGCCTTGACTGATATTTCTTCATCATCGAGCTTCTTAAGATAAAGTTCTATCAGATCTTTTTGATTTTTCCTTATCTGACGGTATGCCGCACGAAAATCAAACTTGAGATACATTACCTGACATAGAATATCCCTTCTGATTATTCCTTCAAACTTTGTTCTGTCTTCCTCCGAACCGAAGTTGGTTATGGTGGAATTTATGTAATAAATATAATATCTGTTATCTTTGAGACCCTTCTGCGCAAAACGCTGAACGCCCGCTCTTGTACTTGATGCCGCTTTTTGTGCGTCAAGCTGCGGATGAAAAACCGCAAAGCAAAGTAGAAATATTGTTATGTAACGGAAAAAGCGCATGTAAGTTCCTTAGTTAATTAAATCCCTTAAAAATAAGATTTTGGCAATATTTTTTTTCTGCAAGTCCAATTAAACTTGACTGTCTAAATAATCGGTATTTTCATGAAGCCATGATAAAGAAAATTCTTCCTGTATTAATATTCTCGGTTTTTTGCGCGATGAGCTTCCAGCAGCACGAAAACACCCTTCCGGCGGAAAAAGGTTCCGCTCTTGTCATATTCCGAACATCATACCAGAACGCGGTTCCGAGAGAACAGATTTTAACTGAAATTCTCCGTCAAACGCTCGGAAAAACCGTAAGTTTTCATTTTATCCCCTATGCTGATGATTCCCTGATTTTTTTCAGCCCGACAGCTAATAAAATCGCTCAATACAATAAATCTCTTAACTTTGATAAATATAAAACATCCGCGTATGCAACAAATTATCTCAAAGATAACATGACGTATTTTCAGAAGCTTATGGGAGAAAAATACACCCATATAATTATTTTTGAATCAGATTCGCCTTTTAATAAAAATACAGCTAAATTAAAAATAAATCTGTGCATGGTGAGCGCGGATAAAAATCTTGAAATCAAATCTGTTTCCTACTGCGAAGACAGCTTCAGCGAAAAAGCATTAAATGATTCACAGAAGGAAAAATACTCAAAAATAATTTCAGATGCGTTTGTTGCAGAATTGGGAAAGCTTGGTTTTTTCGTTAAGATTAAAAAATGACTTTAGAAAAATGAAATGCAGGCACTTCATAAGGATGATTTTTTCTTATAGTATCAGTTAAAAGCGGAATTAGTTCCTCATCACATGCCATTTCAATGCGGATTTCCTTAACCTGCTCAATGACATTTTTTTTGCCGATAAAAGGATTGCTTCCTTCAAGCGGTCTGAACTGTCCCATACCCTCAGTCTGCCATGAACATCTGTCATAACCCGCATAGCTACCCGCACCGGCATCAAATAACGCCGATTTCAAAGATTCCGAATGGGATGAAGGAACATATACTACAAGAATATACATAATATTAAATAAGCGGCTTACGCCGCTTTATCACTTTTTAGCAGGAAGAACTGAATCTTTGCAGGCTTTCGCGATTTTGAACTTAAGAACTTTCTTTGCAGGAATCTTAATCGCTTCACCGGTCTTAGGATTTCTGCCTGTTCTTGCTTTTCTCTGCTGAATTACAAGTTTGCCGAGACCCGGGAAAGTAAATCCGTTCTTCGCTTCTTTATATGAAAGCTGAATTAGAATATCAATGAAATTCTGAACTTCTTTCTTTTTGAGACCTGTTTTCTCTGCAAGAGAAGCAATAATCTCAGTTTTTGTCATTGGTTTCGATGCCATTATAAACTCCTTATCTCTTTTATGTGTGGAATACGTTAAGAATGTTTTAATTGGTATTTGTACGTGTTTCATGTCAATAAAATTTAGTATCAAATTGAAAAGCCTGCTTTTATTTGATTTTACCAAAAATTTGATTCCATCATAAATTATTTGAAATAATTACAATACTTGTATAGATTTACAAAAAACCTGTTCTGCCTTACCGGACTGAACGACAATGAACAGAATATATGTTTAAATGATTACTATAAGGAGAAACCTGTGAATCGGCGTGATTTTCTAAAAACATCTTTAAGAACTGCCGGAAGCATTTTCATCTCAAGTTCAGTATTTTCCGGAAGGGTATTCAGTGCAGAAGAATCAAATGCAGGACACTTCGATCTTGCCGCGGTGCGTAATGCCGAACCGGAAAGACTTTTCGACGAAGCAATTAAAGCTCTCGGCGGCATGAGCCGTTTTGTAAAAAAAGGCAAAACTGTACTTATCAAACCGAATATCGGATGGAATATCGAACCGCAGTACGCGGCAACGACGAATCCCAATCTGTTAAAACGCATCATTCTGCACTGCAAGGAAGCAGGCGCGTCAAAAATTTACGTTAATGATCATCCAATCTTTGACTGGAAAACATGTTATAAAATAAGCGGAATAGAAAAAGCCGCAAAAGATGCAGGCGCTATAATAGTACCGTCAGGAAGTGAAAGCTATTATCATTCGACAACCATACGAAGAGCTAAAGCGCTCAAGCAGGCAAAACTTCATGAAATTTTTATGTCTGCTGACACTATAATAAACGTTCCCGTTCTCAAACATCACTTTGGAAGCAAAATGACATGCGGATTAAAAAATCTGATAGGAACAACCTGGGACATGAATGCCTTTCATTCGGCGGGTCTTCACGAATCAATCGCTGATATTGCTACTGTCCGCAGAATAGACCTGACGGTAGTTGACGCGTTCTGCATCGTAAAAAGAAACGGTCCCAGAGGCGGTGATTTCAGCGATCTTCTCAAGATGAAATCACTTATCGCGTCGCCCGACATTGTAGCGGCAGACACAGCAGCAGCAAAACTTTTCGGAATTAATCCCGAGGCAGTTGACCATATAAGATATGCTGCGGACTTCAAACTCGGACAAATGGATCTGTCCAAACTCAGAATTAAGCGGATAGTGCTATGAAAAAATTTAAAATTATCAGAATCATTTTATCTATTATCGTTCTTTCCCTGACATTGCTTTTTTTCTATCACAAAAACATACCCGGATCAGCAGTGCATTTTTATGAGAAGGCTGCACAGTTCATCATCAATTTGCAGATTTTGCCCGCAATTCTATCTATAACTCTCATTTATATAATCGCAATTATCTGCATTACGCTTATTACCGGCCGGGTCATCTGTTCGGCATTCTGTCCTTTGGGAATATATAATGATCTGATTTCGCGTCTCGGTGCGAAAATCCGGAAAAAGAATTTTCATTACATTAAAAAAATCAATTTTCTCAAATACATCATCCTGTTCGCAGTCATCATTCTTTCAGTGCTCGGGCTTTCCGCTTATACTGGTCTGTTAGAACCTTTCAGCATATTCGGCAAAATAAGCGCTTATTTTTTTATACCTATATTTTCAAACGTTGAAAATGCTTTCGCAACTGTCATAAATAAAATTTCAGGCTACTCTATTCCGCACGAAGATCATTCAATTGATAATTTACATTTTGCAATAGGATTCATTTTTTTTACCATTATAACAGGCCTGGCGTTTTTCCGCGGAAGAATATTCTGCTACGCACTTTGCCCCTCAGGCGCGCTCTTTTCTCTATTCTCTAAAATTTCATTATTCAATATCAGAATCAATGAAACCAAATGTGTATCATGCGGAAAATGCGAATCGGTCTGTCCGTCTAATGCAATAAGTAAAAACAAAATAACTTCCGAATGCGTGCTGTGCCTTAACTGTGTTGGAACATGTGCACAAGATGCATTGAATTACAGTTTTCAACTTCCACGCATAAAAACAAATAAAACCTCCGGAGAGAAGACAAATGCCGAAGGAAGAAAAACATTTATTAAATCAGCACTCATCCTTACAGCCGGAATATTAACACCGCGCATTTTAGCTTCTTCAAGCGCATCAAAAAAAATACGCGCAGTCCCGCCAGGTTCGGTTTCAATCAGAAATTTCAAGAATTCATGCACGGGCTGTTCTCTTTGTGTTTCAAAATGTCCGACTGGCGTTCTTTCGCCTTCACTGTTTGAAAACGGAATCGATTCGATTATGCAGCCGTTTATGAATTATCAGAAAGCATATTGTCTTTTTGAATGTACTTCTTGTTCTTCGGTCTGCCCTTCCGGCGCGATAAAGAAACTCCAGCCGAAAGAAAAAAAATCCGTCAAAATCGGTGAGGCAAATTTCGCTCCCGGCAAGTGCATAGTAAAAATTGAAAACAAGGCATGCGGAGCTTGCGCGGAAATTTGCCCGACACATGCAATAAAAATGAATTCTCCGCTTGAAGGTCACCCTTTTCCGTATTTAGAAGCGGAACTCTGCATAGGATGCGGCGCCTGCGAATATGCTTGCCCCGCGAAACCGAAAGCCTTTCTCATTCAGCCTCTTGAAATTCACGGAAAGGCAAAGCTTTCAGCTGAGTCTTCATTTCCCATCGAGGAAGATAATTCAAAGGAATTTCCATTTTAATCAGCTGTTAATTCACCAGCCGGTTTTTCAATAAAACCGGCTGGACATAATCACTTTGCAACGATATAATCTTGTTATGAAGCGTTTTGCCGCGATTATTTTTTTTATTTTTCACATAGTTGCTGGAATCGAACACTTATACTCTAACGAAGATACACACTTTTTCAGTTCTGCACGAATTGCCGCTGATACCTCATTCTTTCTTCTCAACAATAAAAAATATTCCGGAAGCCTGACGAATTTCATGGAAATTAACCTTTATAAAAGTAATTATTTCTCACTTTTATTTTCAATGAATGAACAAACAATTTACGGCGGAAAGGAAATTCCGAAAAATAAACCTTACACAATACAATATCTTCCCATTGAATTTCTTCATGCCCGTTTTGATACTGGTGCAGGGTATTTAGGATTCATTATTGATCATGAATGCTTTAACTACCCCGGAAAATTAGTTTTAGCAGAAGACCGCTACCGTTGGTACGGAGCCGCGCTCAAGTGGACAAGCTACGGGATGAATGTTTCAGAAGGGAACTACACTGATTCAGACTCCGTTTCTTTCAATCCGAAACTTCATTATTCTCTTTATGCAGGAAGAAGACTTGCCACGATTGAATATCCATACAAGTTTATTCTTAAAACAGATATCCGCTTTGAAATCGCAAATATTTACGGCTTTTTCCCTTATGTGCGGGCATTCGGATATTTCACAATTGATGACTCACTGCGCATAAGCCGCATATTCGAAACAGGATTTGTACATCCTTTCGGAAATGTTTACCTGATGCCTTATGTAAGATATTCACACTCAGAAGATACTGACTATTATAAATGTCCTCCGGCGAAATACTTTTCAGCAGGTCTTAACGTTGAAACACTTTTTTCTCTTAATGGGACAAACGAAAGCGGAAACGAAATTACATCTCATAATAATAAATCAATCTTCTTTCCGGCGATGCACTTTTCTGTTGGATACGGAAGAGAATTCCGCAGCAGTCATTACGGCAACACTGCAGAAGGAGACATCGCAATAGATGTATTTTCTATAAATAATTTTACCGCATACTTTGAAAATAATCTTATCCATCGTTCACCCGTTCAGATTACAATGATGTATCCATGGCGCTTGGAATATTCCGCCCGCGGTGGATTATTTACAGGTGGCGCTTCTTCATCAGCTGTATTATCCGCAGAGTATGCATTCACTCAAAATCTCTACGGCAATGATGATAAAACTATTCCGGAAAAATATCATTCGGTTTTCATATCCGCAGGCAGTCCCGGAATGTATCCGCGCACAGAATATGATTACTACGCGTACTCTGAAAAAGATGATGATTACCCAATGAATTTTCTGTGGAAATTAGAAGCCGCAAAGTATTTCAAAAGGGAACACTTTGCATACGATTATCTCGCAAGGGCTTCGCTTGAAGTGGATTTTCACAATTCTGAAAAATCAACAATATATATTCTGCCTTCAATCGGCATCGCAGGGAAAACAATTAGAAAAATATCATATTCAGCGGAATTCGGCCTGAAATATATTTCAGGCATCCTTTGTAATCCTTATATTAAATTTGCCGATGATGTGCAAACTTTTGAAGGAAATTCTGAGAAGGAAAAATTTATATTCGCAGGATTCCACCTGTTAAGGTAAATTACTTATTCAATAGTAAAATCTTAGAAAAATAGACCATGTTAATGCAAATTATTTAACATTTCAATCTTCAATGGAAATCCGGATTCCTTTGCAACATGAACTGTTACTTCATCTCCAAGCTTAACAGAATTGATGGAATTAAACGGTATAGAAAGTTTTCTGTCTTCAATTGTGATTATCAAGCTACTTTTATCAATACTCGAAATTTTACCGGTTATCATCTCCTTTATTCCTACTTCTGAATCTTTTAACAGAGATGACATATTTTTTTTGAATGTTTTTGTAATGAAAATCATCCATATTATTTCACTTATCAAGAATACCAAAAAATAATAATAATATTTTTCTTTTCCAAACTTATAATTTATAATAAAAAATATTACAAGACCTGAAATGACAGCAATTTTTAATATCAGCAGCGAATTATTTTTACTTCGAATACACTTCTACAGATTGGATTTTTCATCACTCGTCATCAAAACTGTTTGAACCTGCATCTCATCCTCCGCATTGCGATTATAGCGGATTTCATTCTGACAGTCAAATCAAATTGCAGTCCGTACAGACTGATATGCAACGCCTTACAAAAATAATCTCCTTGACAGATTGCGGCGAAACAGCCGACTATGCCGTAAATGCTAAGAATCATAACGGCGGGAGCCGTTTGAAATATAATAAATAGAAACTAATGATCCCAGTAAAAATTGTTTTGGCAAAGGGGGCGTCTTTTCCGGATTATCAGACAGAAGGTTCCGCAGGTGCGGATTTGTGTGCGTTTACGGAAACAGACATACTTTTAAAGAAAGGTGAAACTGCGCTTATTCCAACCGGCGTTTCAATGGAAATACCGGTCGGTTACGAAGCACAGGTCAGACCGCGCAGCGGTCTTGCAGTTAAACATGGAATTACTCTATTGAATTCTCCCGGAACAATAGACAGCGACTACCGCGGAGAGATTAAAGTCATAATGACCAATCTCGGTGCGGAAGACTTCAGAATAACAAACGGAATG
>DAOMHE010000092.1:0-9101 GCA_035430785.1 Spirochaetota bacterium
ATTATTGCTTCTTTAAGCTCGCTCAAAGAATATGTCGTATGTAATGCAATAATAAATCCTGGAATAAACGCCGGATCTTCAGCTTCTTCAGAGTAGTGATCTATTTTTTTAATCAAAGCTGCCTTTATCAAAACATCAGTAAGCTGTTTGTGGTTTACTTCTTCAATGACGTTAAACGAAGCAGCTGTAAGTTCCGCAGGAACAGCATCTTGAAAAATTTCATCTATTGCTGAAAATTTCTTTCTAACGGCAATAAAATCAGCCGAATCCGAAATATAACCGGACTGGTCGGCAATTTTCTTGGACATAACACATATTTCAGGAGAAAACATTGATGAAACAGCATCCATTACGGGCTTATAATCTTTTTTAGCCGGCTTTTTTGCTTTAGCGGGAACAGGCGCAGAAACAGCTTCCTTTTTAGAAGATTTAGTATATGTCTTTAACAGCTGTTTCTGAAGTTGATTAAAATAAGCACTAAACATCATACCCCCGGCTATACCGCTCAATGACTTTTATATATTATTAAAAATCTATAATCATAATACGCACTAAGTCTGTCAATTAATTTTAAAACCTGAAACGTTTGAATATGTTGAAAAGAGCAGAGTTAATATTGATAAAAACGGATTGGGTTGCCCGAGAATCGAACTCGGAACCTACTGATTAAGAGTCAGTTGCTCTGCCAGTTGAGCTAGCAACCCGATGCGGATATTCCAGCAATACAGGATTATCTTGTCAACAGCTTTATTACATTGAAGGAGCAGATTAAGGGTCCAATTACGCTTGTTCTTCAGCTTAAGTTATTATCATCCTGATTTTTGCTGAAAATTCCCAATGATTCAAACCGAATTGTAATATAGAAGTATATTCCAATTCGTAGTTATCCACAAAAATAAAACAATTGTCAGAAGGAAAAGATACAGCATGCGAATCGAATTCCAGCTCCCTTAGCATTGCTCCAAGAATTTCCTTAATTGCTTTATTAATAATTCTCGACACGGACATTTTATAAATTTTCCTTAGATCCAGACAAGCTTCATAAATGTCACGACTCACCGAATAATGATATACAGCATAATTATTATTTTGCTCTTGATATTTTACGGTTCCTTCTACAAGTTTTCCCCTATTTAACAAGCATCTTCTCACCACATTCTCAACAATTATATTTATCATTTCCGATTCCCTTTTCTTTTTCAATAAAGCCGCTTTTTTAAGTAAGTTCACTGATATATCATCAATATTAACTGTTGTTCTTAGCATGTCCATATTTACTCCTGTATAAATAAAATACGGATTACGAATTTTTTTTTCGCAGAAACTGCGTTTATTTTCTCGAATGACTTGACTTCCAGGTGTTATTTGGCTATTTTGCCAAATATGAAAAGAAAAGAAGACTATTACAGAATACGTTCGGAAATACTGAAGGCTATGGCTCACCCTAGCAGGCTTTTTATTATCGAAGAAATTTCCAAAGGCGAAAAATGCGTCTGCGAACTTACCGAGATGATAGGATCGGATATTTCAACGGTTTCAAAACATCTTTCTGTTCTAAAGAAAGCAGGAATCGTCACAGACAGGAAGGAAGGAACTACTGTTTTCTACAGGTTGAGAGTTGAATGTATTATGGATTTTATGAACTGCATCGACAGCGTCATGAAGTCTAACGCTAAAACTAGTCTCAGCGCAGTAAAATGCTGTAAATAATATACAGCACTAAAATGATTCAGATTAAATGGAGGACTCATGAAAGTGATAAAAATTCTTGGAACTGGGTGCATGAAATGTGAAAAGCTTGAACAGAGTGCACGCAAAGCGGCCGAGGAACTCGGTATAGAATTTTCGATTGAGAAAGTTAAAGATCTCAACAAAATCATGGATTACGGAGTTATGATGACCCCGGCGCTTGTAATCGACGACGAAGTAAAATCAGTCGGCAAAATTCTTGATCCCGATGAAATTAAAAAATATTTAAAATAGGAGAACGATAATGAGTTCATGCTGTTGCGGCAATTCAAATGTAACAATTATTTATGCGTGTTCGTGTGCAGCAGATGTAGGTTCCCTAAGCGATCTCACGGCAAGAAAACTGAGAGATGAAAAGATCGGGGCTATGAGCTGTCTCGCCGCTGTTGGAGCCGGATTAAGCGGTTTCATTGAATCGGCAAAAGCCGCTGACCAATGCATCACCATTGACGGATGCCCTGTAGCTTGTGCGAAAAAGAATCTGGAAAAAATCGGTGTTACACCTAAATCCTTTATTATAACAGAAATGGGATACGAAAAAGGTAAAACTTACGTAAACGAAACTATTGTCAATGAAGCTGTTTCAAAAATCAAAAATAATATATGCGGGTAAATCAACATGAATAATCTTAAAAAAAATATCATCAGAACGCTTATCATAGCAATAACAGGTTCATTTGTATTTTTTATTTCAAATGTTTCTTTTAACGGCTGTTCCTGCTCTCAAGATGAAGCAAACCAGTCCGGCGAACTTTCTGCAGCTGAACCGGAAAAGACCAAAGCAGATTTCGATCTTTCGGAAATCCATTTCATCGAACTGGGTGCCGAATACTGCGCTCCATGCAAAATGATGAAACCCGTCATGAAACGTGTGGAAGAAACATATAAAGGAAAAGTTTCGGTAATTTTTCACGATATCACAAGTAAAGACGGAAAAAAAGCCGCACAAGTATTCGGGATACGTGTAATTCCGACTCAGGTTTTCACAGACAAAAACGGAAAAGAGTTTTTCCGTCATGAAGGATTCTATCCGTTTGAAGAAATTCAGAAAATGCTTAAAGAAAAGGGAGTTGAATGATGATAGAAACTCTTTTTAATGCGCTTGCGGAAATGCTTTACGGCAATATGTATCTCGCTCTTGCATCATCATTCCTATGGGGAATTCTAAGCGTGATTCTGTCGCCATGCCATATCGCAAGCATTCCCTTAATAGTTGGATTCATTGGAAATCAGGGCGTAGGCAAAATATCAAAAAATGCAGTGATTTCATCTCTGTACTCCGCGGGAATTCTTTTAAGTCTTGTCATAATAGGATTTGTGACAATTCTTCTTGGACGCATAGCAGGTGATCTCGGATCAATTCCGAACATAATTGTCTCCGCTCTGATGATAGCAATCGGACTTTATCTGGCGGGAATTATCCGTTTAAAATTCCTGGATAACGCCTGCAAAGTTCCGGCACTGAAAAAACGCGGACTGTTTGCAGCATTCAGCCTCGGACTAATTATAGGTCTCGCAGTCGGGCCATGCACATTCGCATATCTTGCTCCTGTGCTGGGAATATCTTTCAGTCTCGCGAAGACCAATCTTCTTTTTGCAGTTTTACTCGTTTCAATGTATGCTTTGGGTCACTGCCTGGTTATAATTGCCGGCGGAACTTTTATTCCTGCCGTTCAATCATTTCTTAACTGGAGTGAAAAATCAAAGGGTCTTGTTATCGTAAAAAAAATATGCGGAATCATAGTAGTCCTCGCGGGAATTTACCTATTGTACAATACAATAACCAGTTTGTAAGGAGATATTATGATAATTAAGTTTTTATCAAACAACAAGAAGCTCCTTCTCTTCGCGGGAATATTCGCCTTCGCATATTTTGTTCCGTTTGAAAGCGCCGTAGTTTCCGGCGCGATCACGGAAGCATTTATCATGCTTTCTGATTACGCAAGAGAACACGTCCTACTTTGTCTCGTTCCGGCTTTTTTTATTGCCGGTGCGATTACGGTTTTTCTAAACCAGCAGGCGGTAATAAAATATCTCGGACCGAAGTCGAATAAATTTATCGCTTACTCTGTTGCATCATTTTCCGGCGCAATACTAGCAGTATGTTCATGCACCGTTCTTCCGCTTTTTAAGGGAATTTACAAAAAGGGAGCCGGACTCGGTCCTGCTGTATCATTTCTTTATTCCGGACCCGCGATTAACATTCTCGCGATTGTTTTGTCAGCGAAAATTCTAGGATTCAAACTCGGAGCGGCACGTGTCATCGGAGCTGTATCTTTTGCGTTTGTTATAGGTCTTATCATGCATTTCATTTTCAAAAAAGAAGATGAAGCACGCCTTACCGATGATCGTATGTTCAAAAACATCGATGCAGATATGCCTAGAAATCTTTTCCAGAATGCTTTATATATGGCGTCAATGATCGGAATTCTCGTTTTCGCTAACTGGGCACCTGCAAAAGGTTCTCTGGCTGTATGGGATTTTATATTTCATTACAAATGGTATATTGCAGGGGCATTCGCTCTTCTACTTATTTTTTCACTGATAAAGTGGTTTAAGAAGGACGAACTTAAAGAATGGACTGTTTCAACACGCGATTTCGCACTGCAGATTTTACCTCTTCTTTTCGGAGGCGTACTGGTTTCGGGTTTTCTTCTCGGAAGACCGGGCCATGAGGGAATTATTCCTTCAGAATGGATTTCATCTCTTGTAGGCGGAAATTCTCTTTTCTCGAATTTCTTCGCATCTTTATCAGGTGCTCTGATGTATTTTGCGACACTTACAGAGATTCCGATTCTTCAGGGTCTCATCGGCTCAGGGATGGGAGAAGGTCCTGCGCTAGCGTTACTGCTTGCCGGCCCGTCGCTTTCGCTGCCGTCGATAATCGTAATCGGACATGAACTTGGTTGGAGAAAAACTTCCGTGTATGTTGCTCTTGTGGTTTTTATGTCTACATTAGCCGGATGGATATTCGGAACATTTATTTGAGGATAAACTATGATAATACTTGCCGCCGTTACAGCTGTTTTACTTCTTGTTTCATTCATTTTTAACGCGGCAAAAACTATCAGCGCGCTCAGGATTGCTCTGCGGATGTTTTTAAATCTGCTTCCGCAGATGATTCCTGTTCTTTTTTTTATCGCATTCATACTCGCCCTTCTTCCGCCGGAAACAATTGAAAAATATATGGGTCAGGATTCCGGCATTACAGGTTTTCTCGTTGCCGGAGCCGCCGGCTCAATCGCACTCATTCCCGGATTCGTTGCGTATCCGATGGCTGGTGTTCTCGTTAAAAACGGAGTCAGCTATCCCGTTATTTCTGTTTTCATAACTACACTCATGATGGTTGGTATTCTTACGCTTCCGATTGAAAGAAAATTTTTCGGCTGGAAAGTTTCCATAACACGCAACATTCTTAGTTTTGCCGCCGCTATTGCAATCGGAACAGCTATGGCTCTTCTTTGGAGGTTTCTGTGAAATCTTATTTTAAAAAAAATAAATACGAAATTATAATCACATTTTTAATGGGAATATTCGTTTTGTTCTCACATATTTACGATTACAAAATAGGAATAGACAGCGCCCGGAATTTTTCTGATTCAATAATTGAAATGATTTCTTTTCTTCCTCTCATTTTCATTCTGATAGGTCTTTTCGACGTTTGGATTCCTCGGGGAGTCATTGAAAAACATCTGGGTGAAAACTCAGGAATGATGAGCATAGTCTGGATGGTCCTTCTCGCAATGCTTCAGGCCGGACCACTTTACGGGGCTTTTCCCGTAGCTTATATGCTTTGGAAAAAAGGCACGAGTGTTAGAAATATTTTCATCTACATAGGCGCCTTCACTACAATGAAATTACCGATGCTTTCCTTTGAAATCGGTTTTCTCGGACTCAAGTTTTCGCTTCTTCGTACAATTCTATCCATGCCCGTTTTCATTATCATAGCTGTAATTATGCAGAAAAAATTCGGAAAATCTTTTTCCATGAACGACGGAAAAAATAATTAACGGAGGTTTTATGAAAATACTTATCATCGGAGCAGTTGCTGCAGGTACATCAGCAGCCGCAAAAGCAAGAAGAAATAACGAATCAGCTGAAATTAAAATTTACGAAAAAGATTTACACATATCTTATTCTGCATGCGGAACGCCATATTATATCGGAGGAAGCGTTGAATCAATTGAATCTCTTACTCCGAGAAACGCGGCATTTTTTAAATCGAAATACAATGTTGATGTTTTCATCAGACATGAAGTTCTGTCAGTTAATCCGGCCGATAAAATAATTTCTGTAAAGAATCTTGAAGACGGCAAAACATTTACGGAAAATTATGATAAACTTATAATCGCGACCGGAGCAAAAAGTATCATTCCGCCGATTGACGGGATTGACAAAAGCAATGTTTTCAGTCTTAGAAACATAACATCGGCAGAAAAAATAAAAAAATATATCAACGCGAACAATGTTAAATCCGCGCTCATTGTCGGCTCAGGATTCATCGGAATGGAACTTGCCGAGAATTTTTCCGGCAAAGGGATTGAAACAACAATCGTAGAAATGAAGGAACATCTTTCACCGAAAATGGATTCTGACGTTTCAGTTTATATTGAAGACTATATCTCAAAAAAAGGAATCAGTTTTTTGACAGGTGATTCTGTCATCAGATTTTCCGGCGATGAAAAAGCCGAATATGCCGAACTCAAAAGCGGCAAAAAAGTAAGTGCTGAAATTTTCATAATAGCTGCGGGAGTGAAACCTGATACAACCCTCGCATCTAGCGCAGGAATTGAAATTGGAACTACCGGCGCGATAAAAGTTAACAAAAAAATGCAGACGAACTTTGCGGACATTTATGCGTGCGGCGACTGCGCGGAATCTTATTCTGTAATAACAGGAAAACCCGCCTATCATCCCCTCGGTTCGACGGCAAATAAAACGGGACGCATCGCCGGTGATCAGTCAAGCGGAGGCCAGCTCGAATTCAGAGGAATACTTGGAACAGGAATATTCAAACTTTTCGACATGACAATTGCGCAGACCGGACTTACAGAAAATGATGCGCGTGCGGAAGGTTACGACTGCGAGATAGTTCACAACATTAAGCCCGACAAACCTGAATACGCAGGCGGAAAAGAAATGATGATTAAGGCTGTTGCCGATAGAAAAACAGAGAGACTTCTCGGCGTGCAGATAGTCGGATATGAAGGAGTCGATAAACGCATTGATGTCTTCGCAACTGCGATCACTTTCGGCGCGAAGGTTACCGATCTTTTTCATCTTGATCTCGCCTACGCGCCTCCTTTTTCTACTACAAAAGATCCTGTGATGTATACAGGAATGATTCTCGATAATGCAATGAATAGAAAACGCAAACTGATTACTCCAGCAGGTCTGAAAGAAGCAGTTTCAAACGGAAAGATTCAGATAATTGATGCGCGCGTATCAAGCCAGTACGAAAAGTCCCATGTCGACGATGCAGAAAACATTCCGCACGAGAAACTGCGCGGCTGCTGTGACAACCTGAACAAAGAAATTCTGACAGTAACCTACTGCAATAAAGGGGTCACAGGCAATGCCGCCCAGAATATTTTAATAAACAAGGGATTTAAGGACGTGAGAAATCTTTCGGGCGGTCACAAGAATTACAGTATGTCGAAGAAATAGAATCCTCTCTCCCAGCCTCTCTCCTTTAACAAAGGAGAGAGGAGCAATAAGAGAAATTTTTCATTGAATTTATTCTGCTGGACATGGCGTTAACTTATCGTCAAGTTCTTTGATATTGAGAAAGTTTCATAATTTCTTCTTTACTTCAATGAAGGGGTTGAAGTGATTTATAATTTAACGATTTCAAACTGAGGCTTATCGTGAATAACAAAATATTAATTTACAAAATGAATGAATCCGACATCGAACAATCGGCTGAAATCTGGCAAAGCTGTTATAAAAATTTTTCATCCGGCAATGATGATTTTCCTTCATACTGGACACACAGTTTAACTGAGATCAAAGATTTTCTTAAACAGAAAGTGAAAGACGGATGTGCAATAGCAGCAGAAGCAGACGGCAGATTAATCGGTTATCTCGCGTTTGATGAATTTAATTTTAACGGAGAGGACTCCGTTTTCTGCCCTTCAATCGGGCACGCTGCAATAGAGGATTACAAAGATAAAGCTTATCCGCTATTATATCAGGCCGCTGCTAAAGACTGGGTAGGCAAAAATATATTCAATCACATGTGGACAATTAACTATAATGACTCAAAGTTGAAAAATACACTCTATGATCTTGGTTTCGGTTCATATCTAATAGATGCATTTGCGCGTACAGATACAAAACCCGATGCTGATTCAGGATATGAAATCAGAAAAGCTGATTTAAATGACACAGACATTTTATTCACATTAGCAGAAGAGTCAAGACACTACTACGCATCGTCTCCCTTATTTCTTAAACGTGATCCTTATTCATTTGATAATATCTCGCAAATCATTGAAAATGGAAACGTATTCATTGCTTTTGACAAAAATATTCCGGTTGGGTTCATAAACTTAAGCATCTCAAATGAAAATAATTGCATTGATCTTTCTGTCAAAAACTGCGGAATAATTGATGAAATCGGCGCCTACATCAAGCCCGAACACCGCGGAAAAAATCTTGGCAACGATCTTTTAACAACTGCATTTAATTACTGTGCTTCAAATAACATCGAACTCATTCATGTCGATTTTGAAACGGCGAATCTTTTCGCTAACAAATTCTGGAAGAAATATTTCAGCCCGGTTCTTTTGTCGGTCAGAAGAACTGTCAATAAGAATATCAATGATTAAGGCAATCGGCGTTAAAGCCGTTTTCTCTTTCCTCTTGACTTAAAATGATAATCATATATTTAAATGCCCATTTTGGAGATCAAGTATGACCAGTCTGGAACTTGCAAAACTATATTCATTTGATGCGTTAGACTTCGAATATAAGCAAAGACCATTCGGTTTTTTTGAAGCCAATTTCAAATATGCGGTTTTAAGATTTATATATCATTACAATAATTTCCAAAAAGAATACTCTGTAATACATGAATACTGCGAGAAGAACTTCAATAAACCAGATAATGGTGATTGGGTTGCATTTAACTGGAATAACAATCTAATGTTTGAATTTGATGCAGTTTATTACAGCGCCCAGGCAATTATCAATAGAAACCTGCTTAATGATGCAGCAAAAGAACTCTCACCAAAAGAATTTAAGCTATATGAATCTTTTTGCAAAAAAGTTTTAGAAAATCATAAGAAACTACACAAAAGAATACGAGATGATGTTGTGCATTTAAATAAAACAAATCACAATTCTACAAC
>DAOMHE010000093.1:0-9055 GCA_035430785.1 Spirochaetota bacterium
TTGCGAAAAATAAAGCAAACCAAGATTAATCGATGCTGTTTTTTTTATTTCTGAATCAGAAGTTTCCGCAATAACCTCTTTGTAGGTCGAAATGGCATCCGTGAACTGTTTACCTTCTGCAAATGATTTTGCAATTACCAGTTTTGAAAAAGAATCTTTCATATTCATTTTAACGAGATAATCCATACCGCGCTGAACTGCGCCGTTTACCACAAGAGTCTGAGCATAAAAATAAATATCATCCGTATATCTGATCATCAACGGCTCATTTATGGAATCAATGAGAAGAAAAATCTGGTTTGCAGGATAATAATCCGAATAATATGAAGCCTTGGCAAGCATTATCCTCGACTCATCATCAAGAGCCTTCTTTCCTCCCAGTGCTTCAGCTTTTCTGAAATATTTAATTGCAGAAATAAATCCTGAGGCTGCTTCCGGGGAAAGCGTGTCTTTCTTTGAATTTATGAACATTGCCCCGAACTTTCTCGGAAGCAGGGATTCTGAAACGATAAATGACAATTTTGCGGAAACAATAAACGCTTCCGGATTCATCGGGTCATCCTCGCGGAACTTGGCGGCTTTCTGAAGAGCAGATTGAATTCCGCCGTTCTTTTCGTAAGCAGACGTGTCTCTTTCGCTGACGGAGACTATTTCAGTAAGCTTATTGAAGCCTGATTTCCAGAACATCAGCTGAGTTCTGTACTTGTAAGCGAAAAATACGGCAGCGGATACAAAAAAAAGAACTGCAAGCAGCTTCAGCATCCTGTTGGATTTATTCCTGGTTCTATACTTATAATACATGACAACCTTACTTTTTTAATAAATATTCAATCTTTGACGCGAACCCTGCGTCATCACAGACAAACAGCAGCGGATATGTAAATGAGTCAATATAAATCAGAACCGATTTTTCAAGCGGAACAAGATTTTTTATTTTGTGATTATCATACCTGAAAAGTTTTTTAGCGTCACGCAGAACAAGAGACGAATGCGATAAAACGAGATCACCGGATGCAAGTCTCTTCAGGGATTTATACTTTCCTATTTCTGAATATTCAATTGCTTTTTCAGATCCGGGAGAAATTACACTATCACGGTCTTCATATATGGAAACATTATGGAAAATATTTTCTTCTCCGGCGGAAGAAACAGGTGAAACACTTAAAGAAGATTGTAAATCTGCATCAGAATCAGATGCTTCGGGATCAGAAGTTTCAAACACATCAATGTTTTCAGGCAACGATTTTTCATCTTCATTGTCCCGGTAAATAGAAATGGTCTTTTTCTCAAAAGATGAAAAGGATATAATTACAAGAAGTATTCCGAGAAGCGCAAGAAGTACCGAAAGAAATAGTATCAGCATACATCCCCCTTGACTCTGTTATGTCTCAAATGAATTAAGCGTCAAGAAGAAATTGCTATCTGATTTTCCAAAGTGCTGTTTTGAGATATGGAGAACCGCTGTGAGGAAAATCTTCAGCTTCATTTGCAGAAAAGACGAGCTCATAATTTTCAGGATGCATCGAAAGAAATGTTCTTTCATCTGTTTTGAAAGTATTGACCGCGCTGAAAACATAATCGGATATTCCGGATAAATCGCGAAGATATGAACTCAGATCTCTTTCAGCGGAAAAAGAGCCTTTCTGACTTCTGGCAAAAGTCGGAGGATCAATAACTGAAAGAGAAAAATGAATATCCTTCTTCTTGTAATACTTGATAAGATCCGAGCTTTTCCCTTTTACAAAATCCCTTGAATCAACAGTCAAACCGTTCAACTCATAGTTTCTCATTCCGCGTGATAGAACAGGCTTGGATATATCGACATTCACAGCACGGCGCACGGAATTTTTAAGCGCATGAAGAGAAAAGACGCATGTGTAACTGAAAAGATTAAGCATAGACTCGAAATCCGCATAATATTTCAGAAGCTCACTCCTGGCATAGCGCATATCAAAAAAAAGACCGGTATTCTGAGAATTGATTATATCAACTGAAATATCAAGACCCATGTGCCTTACAATAATTTCATCCGCCGGGGATTCTCCATCTATAATTATACTCTTTCGTTTAGCTTCTATATCATCGCCCGGCGAAAGGCGTCCCCTGTTTTTAAGAAGAATTCCTTTTACCGGAAGTGAATACTCAGAACATACATCAGGAATGATTTTAAGCAGTTCAGCAGGAAGACCCGAGTTTCCGTCAAAATCCTGAATCAGTATAAATCCGTCATAATAATCCGCAGTGCAAGGATATAATCCATCACCGTCTCCGTTTATAAGACGGAAAACCGTTTCTTCTGAAGAAAAAAAACCAAGGCGCCTTTCAAACGCCTTTTTTATAAGTTCTTGTGTTTTCATTATTATAGAAGGGGGAAATCCCCCATAATTATTCTTTGTAGCTTATTGCGAATTTATTGCCGTCCGGGTCAGAGAAAATTATTTTAGGTCCGTCTTCCTTATCTTCAATTTCCTGAAAATCAATCTTCTTATCTTCAAGCTCATCTGCAACATCATCAAAATCCTGCATGTCGATGTTGAAAGAAACATAGGTATCCGGATTCGGATTAACATCAGCGCTTTCTTTCAAGCGAAGCTTAATATCACCTATCATAAGATAAGCTTCAGTCTTGTCTTTTTTTTCAACAGTATCAAAATAGAAAACATCTCTGAAAAACTCGAGAGACTTTTCAAGATTCGATACTGCCAGACTGATATGATTTATTTCTTCAACTATTATCATAATTTCCTCTCCAAAATGACTCCGCATATTGTCTCAAAAATATGCTCTTAATGTCAATAAATAAAAACAGGCTCTCTGAATTTATTCTACCGTTACACTCTTCGCAAGATTTCTCGGCTGATCCACATCGCATCCGCGCGCAACGGCAATATAATAAGCCAGAAGCTGAAGCGGAACTGCCGAAAGAACGGGTGAAACTGCACGCGATACTTCAGGCAGGTAAATCACATGATCGGCATGTCTTTTAATATCCTCATCACCTTCAGTCGCTATGGCAATAATGCGTCCGCCTCTTGCCTTGACTTCCTGCATGTTGGAAATAACCTTGTGATAAACCTCATCTTTGAGTGCAATAAACACAACAGGCATTTCGGCATCAATCAGCGCAATCGGTCCATGTTTCATTTCTGCGGCAGGATATCCCTCCGCATGGATATAGGAAATCTCTTTGAGCTTAAGCGCACCTTCAAGCGCAACCGGGAACTGAATACCCCGTCCGAGATAAAGAAAATTTTTAGCATCTTTATACTGACAGGCTATATTTTTTATGGCGTCTTTTTTCTCGAGAACCTTTTCAATTAAAAGAGGCAGATTTTCAATATCACGGATAATACACTGCCCTTCCTCACGGGTCATATTGCCTCTTCGCGATAAAAGAAGAGTTAGAAGAATCAGAACAGAAACCTGCGAAGTGAATGCTTTAGTCGAAGCCACTCCTATCTCGTGACCCGCATGAATATAAACACCGCCGTCGCTCTCACGCGCGATCGTGCTTCCTACAACATTCGTTATTCCGAGCACACGGATCCCTTTAGATTTTGTCTCGCGCAGTGCGGCAAGAGTATCGGCAGTTTCTCCGGACTGGCTGATTACAATAACAAGATCATCTTTGAAAAGAATCGGTCTTCTGTATCTGAATTCGGAGGCATATTCGACTTCAACAGGTATGCGGGCAAATTCTTCAATTAGATATTCTCCGATAAGTCCCGCATGCCATGATGTTCCGCAGGCAATAAAAATAATTCTTCCGATCTTTGAAATATCTTCGGGAGAAAGATTCAATCCGTCAAGCCGCGAATTACCTGCATCCATAATCACACGGCCGCGAACTGCGTTTTTTACAGTCTCCACCTGCTCGTGAATTTCTTTGAGCATAAAATGCTCATAACCGTTTTTTTCAATTCCGACAAGATCCCATTCTATTTTTTCAACATTCTTTACAATCGCATTGCGGTCTATATCAAATGTCTCAAAAGTTCCGTTTTTAATATCCACAATTTCGCCGTCTTCAAGATAAACAACCTTGCGGGTATGCTCAATGACGGCAGAACAATCAGAAGCAAGCATTATTTCGTTGTCACCGATACCTATGACGAGAGGTGAACCTTTCCTTGCTGCAAGAATTCTTCCGGGATTATCTTCAGAAACAAGCGCGATTCCGTAAGTACCTTCAATCTGCTTAAGTGCAAGAATGAAAGATTCCAGAAGGTCATTTCCTTTTTTCATGTAGTGGTCGACAAGATGTACCACAACCTCAGTATCAGTCTGAGTTTTGAAAACATGACCGAATTCAGTCAGTTTCTTTCTGAGAATTTCATAATTTTCAATGATACCATTGTGAACCAAAGCAAGCTTCCCGTCACAGGATGTATGCGGATGGGAGTTTACATCAGAAGGAACACCATGAGTCGCCCATCTCGTATGAGCTATTCCGGCAGATCCCTTCATTTGATTGATATCAACGAAACTTTCAAGTTCGGATATTTTACCCTTTTTTTTACTTACCTTTAACGATCCGTCAACGACGGCAATTCCGCTCGAATCATATCCCCTGTATTCGAGACGTTTGAGTCCGTTTATAAGAATCTTACCTATTTCATTATTTTCTTTATTTCCGACATATCCGACAATACCGCACATAATTCCCCCTTCGGAAAAACAAACATATATTCTGCGAAAAACCAATTCTTTAGCAAGGCACTTTCTCAAAAGCGCAAATCATTCACTTCTGCCAGATATGCTTTTTCCTGACAAACAAAAAATGCACTTAATAAATTGATCCTTATTCTGTATACTCATATTTTAAAAAACGGGGGATGTTCTGCGGGCAAATACCAAAACTACTTATGTCCAAATAAAATAATTTCTGCAGAATCAAAGAAAAGAATGAGGTCATCCTTGCCCGGAGAATCGGCTAGATAAAATTTGCGGAGTCTGCCTTTAACGGCTGAAATTCTCCCTCCAAACCACATGACTCCGGTTTTATCAATTTTAAAATCCTTAAGCAAATCTGCATTGATCTCAGCATCAATTACAAGGCCTGATTTGTAGCCGAACCTGACTTTTATTCTCTTATCAATTCCTGTTTTTTCTTTCACAACAGCAAAATCGGGGGTTGTTTCAATATCAAGCTTATAAACTGAACTTAAAAAAGAAAGAAGCTCCCTTCTTCTGTAATTTCTGCTGCCGAAAAGGCCGTCTTTCCATTCAAAATATCTTTTTTCAATTTCTATATATCTTTCTACAGGCGTCAGGGAATTCTGCTCTGAAAAAAGCGGAAAAACCGCAAACAAAAATATAACAAATACTTTTCTTATTTTCATATGACAAAAATCAAAAACAAAACGATAATAATGATGACTGCTGCTCCGGCGGCAATACCGATAAGCAAAGAACGCGGCGAAGTGGTTTTAACATCATGGTTTATGAAATCTGCAGTCTTTATACGAATATCCTCTTCCTCATAGGTTTTACCGTACAAATCCCTGGTTAATTTAACATAGACGGTAAAACCGTTTTTTACATCTCTTTTAACCGAATATATTTCAGCTGAGAGAGGACTTATTGTTCCGTCATCCTTCATCAAACCAAGATTATTGATAAACTTCATTCCTACAGGGGAATTTTTATCCAGCATAACATTTATCATATCTCCCGGAAGAAGCTCAGAGATTTTCTTTCCCTTTGTCGGAGAAAGTATTAGAGAGATATCGATTGTTTTACGGTAGTTTTTATCATCAGAAGCTGATTCGCTTTTTTTCCCCGAAAAAAGCGGAATCATTGAATTCAGTACAATTGAATTAATTTTCCCGAAACGGACAGCACCTTCAACGGCGGATTTATTCAAAAACGGGGATAAACATTCGGTAAATCCTTTTTCTGATTCCTCAACTACAGATGCGCACAAAGATGAAATATCACCGGAAGCGAAAGGACGCAGTTTCGCATCTTCATTTTTTTTGACGGACGAATAAAAGTCCGCAAAAAAATCTGCTGCAAAAACTGCTGCAAGATCCGGAGAATCTATTGAAAGTGCCGATGCAATCATCTTCTTATTCTGATTGCTGACAAAAACTGCTGCCGCAAAAGTCTTTGAATCTGTTGCAAGTGCATACGAAATATCCTGAATGCTGTTCTTAACTATTTGTTCAATTGCAGAATTATCATTGCCGTATATATTGCGAAGAAGAGCCGTTTTGGAAGTAACGGTCATGGCCTCGGATTGATGAATCGCATCAATTTCAAGAAATTCTGATGCTGATACGGTTTTGAATTCGGCATTGATTTTGATATCATCAGAATTAAGTACATTAGCAATTATGCGCCTGAATTCAAAAGCAACCGCACCGGTGTCTTTATTGGCTATTTTGGATTTTATGTTCCCTATTTCTTCTTCATGGAATGCCGACATAAAAGCATCATGAATTTTCTTATCATTTCCGGGAACTATATCAAAATCCCTTTTCGCTTTCTGCATCATGTAATAATTCTTTTCAACTGACGAATCGAACTCGAATTTATAAAGCGCATCTCCTACAATGTTTACGGAATATACTCCGGAGAAAGCATTTTTATCTGATTTGATAAAAACTATAGTAATGCCTGAAATATTATAGTCTGCGGCAAGATACTTTATATATCCGCAGACATTACCGGATTCAGCTATATTATTAATTGTCACCAGTCAAACCTCGTTTAATCAAAACTAAAATCTCCCTTTGCAAAAACAGCGACACAGGCATTAACGACATCAGGGTCATAATACTTCCCCTTGTTCTTTATTATCTCATCTATTGCCGCATGAATTCCGAGGGATGCGCGATAGGGCCGGTGAGATGCCATTGCCTCGACAACATCAGCTACTGCTAAAATCTTGGACTCAATCAGTATTTCATCGGATTTTATTCCGTCAGGATATCCGCTTCCGTCAAGCCTCTCATGATGCTGGCGGACAATCATCGCAACCGGCCACGGAAATTCAATATTCTTAAGAATTTCATATCCAGACTGAGGATGATTTTTTATCAGAGAAAATTCTATGTCAGAAAGTTTACCAGGTTTTGAGAGAATTTCAGCCGGAACAGATATCTTTCCGATATCATGAATAATTCCGGCCATCCTTAGTCCGTCTTTTATGTCATCCTTCAAATTCATGTAATCCGCTATCTTTCGGGCGAGCTCGGTTACTCTCTTCTGATGACCCGCAGTATAAGGGTCCCTTGTTTCGACAGTCACCGCCATTGCCTGAATAATTCCGCCCATAGCCTTTCTAAGCATCATAAGAGTATTTTGTATCTTGGCTTCATTCTTCGCACGCTCTGTTACATCACGGAAAACGAAAATTCCTCCGCTGAAAGAAAGAGTCTGTGAATTTACCTTATCATACTGATATTCAATATCAGCGGCTCTCCCGTCAGGTCTTTCGTAACGGCTCAGACAAAGAGTTCCTTCCTGAGGAAAGGTTTTTTTATCAGTTCCGTCTGTGCCGAAAATATCATAGAGATTTTTATTCTCAAGATCACCTTCACTTAGTCCTGTAATATTACATGCTGCAATGTTTGAGAAAAAAATATTGTAATCATCATCTGTTACTATGACTCCGTCGCCTATGTGCTTCAAGACAGCCGAAAAAAGAACTTCTCTTGCACCTGCTGCCATTTCGGCTTCTTTTTTATTAATTGCCATTTCAACAGAAGCAAAAAGATCGTGCTCAGCAAACGGCTTAAGAATATAACCGTAAGGTTCAGCAACTTTGGCACGTTCCAAAGTTTCCCTGTCTGCATAAGCCGTGATAAAAATCACCGGAATGTTGAAATTTTCCTTAACTGTTATCGCTGCGCTAATTCCGTCCACTTCGCCTTTGATGCGGATATCCATAAGAACAAGATCCGGCCGGTGCTTTTCTATTTCAAAAAGAGCATCCTCTGCATTTATTGCGCATGCAGGTATTTCATAACCTTTAGCCGAAAGAAAAGCACTCATGTCGGCGGAAGAAAGAACCTCGTCTTCAACAATTACTATCTTACGTTTTTCACCAGCTTTTCTTTTCGAATAAAAGTTAAACATCAGACCTCATATTTTGGTGCTTTGATTCTGCTTTCAGGCGGAACGCTCTCAGTAATCCAGCAGTTTCCGCCTATCTGACTGCCTCTGCCGATAGTTATCGGCCCCAGAATCGTTGCATTGGCATAAATTATAACATCATCCTCAACTCTGGGATGACGGACAGTTCCTTTAACGGGATTACCGTTCTCATCAAGCGGAAAACTCTTAAAACCGAGAGTTACTCCCTGATAGAGACGTACATTATTTCCTATAACTGAAGTCTCTCCGATAACAACACCTGTTCCGTGATCTATAAAGAAACGCTCACCGATTTGAGCTCCTGGATGAATATCGATTCCGCTTTCAGAATGCGCGAGTTCAGAGATCATTCTCGGTATGAGAGGAATTTCCATCTTATAAAGTTCGTGTGCAATTCTATGACTCGTAAGCGTTTTAAGGCTCGGATAACAGAATATCGCCTCACCGGCGCTTCTCGCTGCAGGATCACCTTCATATGCCGACATAGCATCCGAAGCGAGAATCGAACGGATTTCAGGGAGCTTCTCTATAAGAAGTCTTGCCGCTGAAACAGAACGGTCCTCACAGTAATTGCAGTCACGGGACGCCTTCTCAGGGCAGTCAAAACAGAATCCGCGCCTGATCTGCTTGGTTAGCCTGCCGTAAATTCTGTCGAGGGCAGCGCCGATCTGATATTCCACATTTCCTTCTATCACATCCGGACCGAAATATCCCGGAAACAGCACCGACCTGATATCATCAATAATTTGCGATAAAACAATTGCCGAAGGCATAGGAATACTCTTTCGGCTGTGATGATAAACCATCTCAATATTTTTGAAATCTGAAAGTTTTTCAGCAACATTTCTAATAAACATTCCGCCATCCATAAGAACACTCCATCATAATCATATAAAACGAATAATTCAATAAATTAATTGCCCTAATTGTTTCAAGGATAAATTAATTGAGG